>CAZIGW010000036.1:0-18630 GCA_964538565.1 uncultured Hyphomicrobiales bacterium
CGGAGAAGAGCGCGCTCGCTTCGCGCAACGCGAACGCCATGTGATTGGCGGTATGACCGGGCGTGGCGACCGCTTCGATGGTCCAGCCCGCGCCCGCGACGACCTCGCCGTCCGCCAGCGTGCGATCGGGCTGAAAGTCCAGGTCGCTGCTCGCGTCGAGCCTCTTGGCTTCGCCGACGTGCAACGGCCGTGCGGCCCGGTGCGGTCCCTCGGCCAACACCTGCGCGCCGGTCGCGGCCTTGACCGCGCGGACGGCTGGCGAGTGATCGCGATGCGTATGGGTGACGAAGATGTGCGTCACGGTCTCGCCGCGCACCGCGGCGAGCAGCGCCGCGATGTGGCGCGGATCGTCGGGACCCGGATCGACGATCGCGACCTGTCCGCGGCCGACGATGTAGCTCACCGTTCCCTTGAAGGTGAACGGGCCGGGATTGTCGGCCACCATCCGGCGCACGCCCGGGATGACCTCCTCGACGCGACCTGGAACGAGGTCGAACGTCTTGTCGAACGGAATGTCCTCACTCATCGGGTGAGGACATGGGCGTCGAACACGGCTCCGTCAATGGATTTGCGGCCGGCGCCGCAGCCCCGGCATGCGCACAAGGCAGACCCCGGCGGGGCCGGCCAGGGCGCATGAGCGCCCCGGGCGGCCCGGGATCGTTCACCGCGGCGCGCTCAGTTGATCGAGGCGCCGGCGAACTTGACCACCTTCGACCACTTTTCCGTCTCGGCCGTCAGCAACGCGCCGAATTCCTCCGGGGTTCCGCCGATCGGCGCGCCGCCGAGCTCGGCGAGCCGCGCCTTGATCTTCGGATCCTTGAGCGCCTGGTTGATCGCCTTGTTCAAGACCGCGATCACCTCCGTCGGCGTTCCCTTCGGCACGCCGACGCCGAACCAGGCGCTCGCCTCGTAACCCGGCACGGTCGCGCCCACCGGCGGGATGCCCGGCAGCGCATCCGACGGCGCCGCCGTCGTCACGGCGAGCGCGCGCAACGCACCGGCACGGATGTGGCCGATCGAGGACGGCAGGTTGTCGAACATCACCTGCGTGGTTCCGGCGACCATGTCGGTCAGTGCCGGACCGGAGCCGCGGTACGGCACGTGCGTGAGCTTCACCCCGGTCATCGCCATGAACAATTCGCCCGACAGGTGCACCGACGTTCCGTTGCCCGAGGAGGCCATGTTGACCTTGCCGGGATGCGCCTTGGCGTACTCGATGAACTCGGCGACCGTCTTGGCCGGAACGGAGGGATTGACCTCCATCACGTTCGGCACCCGGATAATGCCGACGACGGGCGCGATGTCGCGCAGGAAATTGAAATTGAGCCGGCGATAGAGCGTCGCGTTGATGGCGTTCGCCGGATTGACGAGCAGCAGCGTGTAGCCGTCGGGCGCGGCGTTGACGACCGCTTCGGTGCCGATGTTGTTGCCGGCGCCCGGCTTGTTCTCGATGATGAACTGCTGGCCGAGATGTTCGGACAGCCATTGTCCCATCAGGCGCGCGACGATGTCGGTCGAACCCGCGGGCGGATAGGGTACGACCCAGTGCACCGCGTGCGCCGGATAGTCGGCCGCGCGGGCGAGGTCGATTCCAAGACACGCGCATGACGCGACGCAGACGCCAAGCAGAATCCGACGGACGTTCCGACCTGAGACCATGACGTTCCTCCCCTGCCCGCGACGGCCCGGCGGGCACATTTTCACGGTTTGATTCTTGTCGTTGTCTCTTGCCGTTCAGACAGGGTAAGCGGCGGCGACGTCATCGCACAAGCCGTCCGATCTCAGAACCGGCTCTCGCGCGCATCGCGTGGACGACGGACCGGCCGGATCGCAGGACGCGGATCGTGGCGGAACGTCGGCGGCGAACGTCAAATTCCGGCCGGAATATCCGGTTAACTACTCACCCACGGCGCACGGCATGGGGACGTTCGATCGCCAGGGGTGGTGAGATGGCAGGGGGCTGCGACTCGGCGCCAGCCGGGACGTGTTGTCTGCGCGCAATCTTTCCCTAGCGACAGTTGATGCGTGCGACGGCCTTCGCGGGCAGCCGGAACGAGGGTCTCAGGAATTCATGACGCGGGACCGGCGCGCGAGCACGCCGCACCGAAGAATGATCCGCGCCAGTCGGGACGCGAAACGGCCGCGACGCCGTTCTCGCCAGAGGCTGCCTCCGCTCGCCAAAGGCGGAGGTTGGTTCCTGCCCACCGGCGGGAACCGAGTGGGGGGTTGCCCGGGGACATAGCGCCGTATCCTCGGCAGCCCCCCACGGTTTTTGCAGCGCCTTCCGGGCGGTTCTGAGCGAGCGACGCGCCAGCCCCTTGCGCCCGGGCCTCTCCGCAAACGACGGATCCGACGACGCGGGCCGCCGCGAGACCGCAGGCCCATCGCTGCGTCCGTCGCATGCAGGCCATGCGATTGCTGATCTCGCGGGCTGCGGCGCCGGCGACTATCTGCCCGGCAAATCCGACCTCCGCGGGAACCCCGAAAGCCGAAGAGTTGGTCACCGGCATGACTTCGGCACGTCACGTGGCGGCGCGTTCGATGCGCGCCCATCCGCGCCCGCAAGGCGAGCGCAAGACACGCCGTCGAACGACGGCTCCGCCGCGCGCCGGCGCGTCAAAGCTTCGGAATGTTTGATTCGATCCCGACGGATCGGGGGCGACCTCCGCGCAACGGCGCGATCCCAACGCGAGGACCCACACGATGGCAGACGAAAAGACGACCTCCCACGACCTGGAGATGACGACCATCGCCGGCACGGCATTGCGCGTGTCGCGCGTCGCGCTCGGCACCTGGGCGATCGGCGGCTGGATGTGGGGCGGAACCGATGAGGACGAAGCCATTCGCACCATCCAGACGGCCGTCGACGCGGGCGTCAATCTGATCGACACCGCGCCGGTCTACGGCTTCGGGCGCGCGGAAGAGATCGTCGGAAAGGCGCTTTCCGGCGGACGACGTCAGCGCGTGGTGATCGCCACCAAGGTCGGGCTCGACTGGCGAGGCGGGAAGCCGTTCCGCAACGCCCGCCGGCTGCGCATCTTCAAGGAGGTGGAGGATTCGTTGCGCCGTCTGCGCACCGATACGATCGACCTCTATCAGGTCCATTGGCCCGATCCGAACACGCCGATCGAGGAAACCGCGTCGGCGCTCCTGGAGCTGCGCCGCAGGGGCAAGATCCGCGCGATCGGCGTCAGCAATTTCACGCCCGCGCAGATGGAAGCGTTCCGCGCCGTCGCGCCGCTGCACGCGGCACAGCCGCCCTACAACCTGTTCGAGCGCGCGATCGATCAGGACGTCCTGCCCTATTGCCGCGAGCATCGGATCGTCACGCTCGCCTATGGCGCGCTTTGCCGCGGGCTGCTGTCGGGACGGATGACCCCCGCGACCACCTTCACGGGAGATGATCTGCGCAAGAGCGACCCGAAATTCCAGGCGCCGCGCTTTCAGCAATATCTGGCGGCGGTGGCGGAGCTCGACAGGTTCGCGCGCGAGAACTACGGCAAGCGGGTGATTCATCTGGCGGTGCGGTGGATTCTCGATCGCGCCGACACCACCGTCGCGCTGTGGGGCGCGCGCCGGCCCGATCAGCTCGCGCCGATCGCGGACGTCATGGGATGGCGGCTCGACGCCCCGGCCATGGCGGCGATCGACCGCATTCTGCGCAAGACCGTCAAGGATCCGGTCGGGCCGGAATTCATGGCGCCGCCCGCGCGCCGCGCCGCCTGAGACCGCCCGCTCGCTCCAGCCGCGAAGCAGAATCCCTGCCGTGGTGGCGTGGCCTCGTGCAGCACCGGGAACCGCTCATTCCGATGAGACGCGGTGCCTCGGCCGGCCCTACTCCGATCGGTCGATTGCACCGGGCGCCACAAGGACTTCGACCCGGGCAAGAGCCGCGAGGGCGGGCAGCAACGGCTCCTCAATGCCGGAAACAGCCGGCGGTGCCCGACGGCGCGCGCTGGATTTGCCCGAATCGGATCGGTATGGGTCTCAAGCGGTTGGTCGGAGTGGCAGGATTTGAACCTGCGACCCCCTCGTCCCGAACGAGGTGCGCTACCAGACTGCGCTACACTCCGATGTCGCTGGTCGGCGGACTTATAGCCTCGGCCCCCGCGGCCCGCAAGCACAGGAGACGTGAGGAGATGTGGGGATGAACGCCGGCCTCGTCACCCGGGTGATGACGGCGAATGCACAGGCCATTGCGGCGGCGGCGCACACGCTTGCCGCCGGGGGGCTCGTCGCGTTCCCGACCGAGACGGTCTACGGGCTCGGGGCGGACGCGGCCGACGGAACCGCGGTGGCGCGGCTCTACGCGGCCAAGGGCCGGCCCTCGTTCAATCCCCTGATCGCGCACGTGTCCGATCTCGCCGCCGCCCGTCGGCTCGCCCGCTTCGATGCCGCGGCCGTGCGGCTTGCCACGGCGTTCTGGCCCGGTCCGCTGACGCTGGTGCTGCCGAAGGCCGACGGCTGCCCGGTCTCGGATCTTGCAACCGCCGGTCTCGACACCGTCGCGGTGCGTGTCCCGGCCCATCCGGTCGCCCGCGACCTGCTGGCGGCGTTCGCCGGGCCGGTCGTGGCCCCTTCGGCCAACCGCTCCGGCCACATCTCGCCGACGACGGCCGAGCACGTGATCGGCGACCTCGGCGGCCGCATCGATCTCGTGCTCGACGGCGGCGCGACGCCGGTCGGGCTCGAATCGACCATCGTGGCCTGCCTCGACGGCCCGG
Source organism: uncultured Hyphomicrobiales bacterium (assembly GCA_964538565.1). Classification (GTDB taxonomy): domain Bacteria; phylum Pseudomonadota; class Alphaproteobacteria; order Rhizobiales; family Xanthobacteraceae; genus CAYVBN01. The sequence continues at coordinate 4,725 of CAZIGW010000036.1, forward strand.
TGCTGCTGCGGCCCGGCGGGCTTCCGCGCGGCCGGATCGAGGAGATCCTCGGAGCCACGCTCGGGTCGGCGCCAGCCCATGCGCAGGCCGACGCCGCTCCGCTCGGACCCGGAATGCTCGCCTCGCACTATGCGCCGCGCGCACGCCTGCGGCTTGCCGCCGAACGGGTCGAGCCGGGCGAGGCCCTGCTCGCCTTCGGGCCGCGGCCCGTGCCGGGCGCGCCGCACGCCGCGATGACGCTCAATCTCTCCCCGCGCGGGGACCTGGTGGAGGCGGCGGCCAATCTCTTCTCCCACCTGCGCGCGCTCGATGCCACGGGCGTCGCCACGATCGCGGTCGCGCCGGTGCCGCCGGAGGGCCTCGGCGAAGCGATCAACGACCGGCTGGCGCGCGCCGCCGCGCCGCGCGTAGCCCCTTGAGAACGCGCCGCGAGCCGCTAAAGTCCGCGGCGCCAAGACAGCGCAGGAAACCGCGACCCGAGCGCATGACAGCTCCCTCCAGCAGACCGCGCGGCGCACCGGGCGCGGCGCCGAGCAGCGAAGTCCTCGCCCGCTTCGCCGCGATCGTGGGATCGAAATACGCGATCACCGATCCGCGCGAGCAGGAGGCCTATCTGGTCGAGCCGCGCGGACTCTACCGCGGCCATGCGCCGATGGTGCTGCGGCCCGGAACGCTGGCCGAGGTCTCGGCCATTCTCGAACTCGCCAACGCGACCGCCACGCCGATCGTGCCGCAGGGCGGCAACACCGGCCTCGTCGGCGGACAGATCGCGCACGGCGGCGAGCTCGTGCTGTCGCTCGCGCGGCTCGATCGCATCCGCGAGGTCGACGCCGGCTCGAACACGATGACGTGCGAGGCCGGCGTCGTGCTCGCGAAGGCGCAGGCGGCGGCCGCCGATGCCGACCGCCTGTTTCCGCTCTCGCTCGGCGCCGAGGGAAGCTGCACGATCGGCGGCAATCTCTCGACCAACGCCGGCGGCACGGCCGCGCTCGCCTACGGGGTGGCGCGCGATCTCGTGCTCGGGCTCGAAGTGGTGCTCGCCGACGGGCGCGTGTGGCGCGGGCTCAACAAGCTCAAGAAGGACAACACCGGCTACGACCTCAAGGACCTGTTCGTCGGCGCCGAGGGAACGCTCGGCGTGATCACCGCGGCGGTGCTCAAGCTCTTCCCGCGCCCGCGCGCGGTCGAGACCGCGTTCGTCGGCCTGTCCTCGCCGCGCGCCGCGCTCGATCTCCTGCACCTCGTGCAGGAACGCGCTGGCGGCACGGCGACGAGCTTCGAGCTCATCTCTCGCATCAGCCTCGAGTTCGCGCTGCGCCACGGGCCGGGCTGCCGCGATCCGCTCGCGGCATCGCATCCGTGGTACGTGCTGCTCGAACTCTCCTCGCAGACGACGCCCGAAAGCCTGCGCGCCACGCTCGAGGACGTGCTCGCGACCGGCGCCGAACGCGGCCTCGTCGACGACGCGACCATCGCCGGAAGCCTCGAGCAGACCAGGGCGTTCTGGCACCTGCGGGCCATGCTGTCGGAGACGCAGAAGCCCGAAGGCGGATCGATCAAGCACGACGTCTCGGTGCCGGTCGCCTGCGTGCCGGATTTTCTCGAGCAGGCGGCGGCGGCCGTCGAGGCGATGATCCCCGGATGCCGTGTCGTGCCGTTCGGCCATCTCGGCGACGGCAACGTGCATTTCAACGTCAGCCAGCCGGTCGGCGCCGACACAGCAGCGTTTCTCGCGCGCTGGGACGAGGTCAACGCACGCGTGCACGCGATCGCCGCGAAGTACGGCGGCTCGATCTCCGCCGAGCACGGCATCGGCTATCTCAAGCGCGATCTCCTGCCGGGCGTGAAGGATCCGGTGGCGATGCAGCTGATGCGCAGCCTCAAGGCGACGCTCGATCCCAAGGGCATTCTCAACCCGGGAAAGGTTCTCTGAGCCGCTTCGCCTGACGACCGCCGCCGCCGAGGCGATCACCTCTGCCAATGTGGGCGTTCACAGCAGCGACGTCTGTCCGTCGTCCTCCTTTTTCTTGTCGCGCCTGGCGCGCGCCGCCGGCTTGCGTGCGGGCGCGCGTGCAGGCGTGATCGCCGGCTGCAGCGTCGACAGGGGCGCAATCAGATCGGGCGAATCGTTCGCCGCCCGGCTCACGGCCGGCGAGACCTCGTAGACCTCGAGCAGAGCCTCCGATGCGGGGATGAGCAGAGCGGCGGCCATCTCGGCATCGGCCCGTGTGCAATCGAGCCACAGATCGAACGCCTCCGGCGGCACGATCACCGGCATGCGTTCGTGAATGGGCCGCAGCAGCCGGTTGGCTTCGGTCGTGACGATCACGGCGCTCTCGAGTTCCTCGCCGTTCGGCCCCATCCAGGTCTCCCACAATCCGGCGAAGGCCATCGGCCCGCCGTCCCGCAGGCGCACGTAGTAGGGCCGCTTGCGCGCCCCGTCCTGCCGCCATTCGTAGAACCCGTCGGCCGGCACGAGGCAGCGGCGGCGCCGCATGGCCGCGCGAAACGCCGGCTTGTCGAGCACGCCGTCGCCACGCGCGTTGAACAGGAGCGAGAACGCGCGCGGATCCTTGACCCACGAGGGGATCAGGCCCCAGCGCACCAGGGCCAATTCGCGCCGGCCGTCCACGAGCCGCACGATCGGGATCGGCTGGGTGGGGCTGATGTTGTAGCGTGGCGGAAAATCCGGCTCGTTCGCGTAGGCGAACAGCCTGCGCATGGCCTGTGGCGCCGTGGTGATGGCATAGCGTCCGCACATGGTCGATGTTGTAGCATTTAATGCCGCTTTAACCGCAGGCAACGTACGGTCCGAAGGATTTTCAACGATATTTGGATTGATGATGAGTGCCGACCGCCTGTCTTCCGCCGATGCGCGCCTGGCGGCGCCGGGGCTCGAGCCCGCACGGCTCGCCGAGGCCAATATCAATCCGTCGACGGGCCTTGCGACCGACTATCTCAATCACTTCAACGAAGCCATCATGCTGCTCGAGATGCTTTCGACGATGCCCGACTGCGTCGAGGATTTCACCGCGTGGCGGCCGCTGAGCTACACCGACCACTTTGCCGCCTCGCGCTTCAAGGAAAAGGCGCTGGCGATCGCCGCCTACGAGGCCGCCGATCCGATCGCGCGGCGCAATCTCGATGCGCTCGCCAGCACGATGAGCTCGATCCTCACCGCGACCCGCGAAGCCATGCAGATGAACCTTTCGCCGCAGGCGGCGGGCGAGCTCGCATCCAAGGCCGCCACCTGGCTGAAGCCGCTGGTCGCGCGCGCCGGCGCGGTGATCAACGGTCAGGCCGTCGCGGCCGTCGAGGACAGCGGCAGCGATGCCCCGCAGGCGGCGGTCGACGCGTTGTTCGGCCGCTGAGCGCCGTGGCGGACTCGCGGACCTATCCGGATCGTCCCTTCCTGGCGGTGAGCGCCGCGATCGTGCGCGACGGCCGCGTGCTCGTGGTGCAGCGGGCGCGCCCTCCCGCGAGCGGCGTCTACACGCTGCCGGGCGGCGTGGTCGAAGCGGGCGAGAGCTTGCGCGAGGCGCTCGTGCGCGAGGTGCGCGAGGAGACCGGGCTCGCCATCGAGCCGGTCGCGCTCGCCGGACATCGCGAGGTGGTTGCGCGCGACGCCGCCGGCCGCGTCGAGCGGCACTTCGTCATTCTCGCCTTCGCGGCCCGCTGGGTCTCGGGCGAGCCGCAACTCAACGAAGAACTGTCGGAGGCGCGCTGGATGGATCCCTCCGACATCGGCACGCTGCGGACCACGGAGGGTCTCGCCGAGATCGTGGCGGCGGCCCTGGCGCGCCTCGCGGGCACCGGCTGAGGCCCGCCGGTGCGGCTTGCGCTGGCGCCGAGGCCAGCGCATAAGCTCCCCATGTTCAAACGCTTGGTGATGACGATCGCCATCCTGGGGCTGTGCGCGGCAGGACCTGCGCGCGCGGCGGGCGACAACGCGGCACCGTTCGACGGCGACCTGCAGCGCCTCGCGGAGATCCTCGGCGCCCTGCATTACCTTCGTGCCGTCTGTGGCAGCAACGAGGGCCAGAAGTGGCGCAACGAAATGCAGGCGCTGGTCGACGCCGAGGCCCCGAGCGGCAGCCGGCGCGCCAAGATGGTCGCGAGCTTCAATCGCGGCTATCGCGGGTTCCAGCAGACGTACCGCAGTTGCACCCCGGCGGCCGACCTCGCCATCCGTCGCTACCTCGAGGAAGGTGCGAAGATCGCGCGCGAAGTGACCGCCCGCTACGCCAACTGACGTTCGGCCGTTAACCTTTCCTAAAGGTCCGCCTAGGCCGGCGACGAAGGCCTGATAAGGTGCCGCGACATTTCGGGGGACGGCCCTGAAGGCCGCCGGGTGAGTTCTATCCTGACATGGTGAGATTCAAGCCTCTCGCACGCGAGCCGCTGCCCGATCACGAGCAGAAGATGGCGGCGCTCGACTATCTGGGCGAGGCCTGGGCGGAGGCCCGCCTCGACGGCATCGACAGCGACTGCATGGCTCAGGCCTGCCTGTTCACCGCGTTGAGCGAACTGGTTTCGACCTATGGCGAAGAAGCGGCCGCGCGTTTTGCCGAGGGGCTTGCAGCCCGCATCATCAACGGCGAATTTTCGGTCGAGATCCCGCGCCAGTAGCTCCGCGCCGGCCGCAATCTGCTAGGCTCGCGGCAGCGCGATCCATCGCCCGGGTCAGCCGATGCGCCTGCTCAACAGGATGCTTGTGTTTGCGGCGGGGGTCGCCTGCATGGCCACGGCGGCGCCGGCGCAGACCAAGGTTCATACGCAAACCATCAAGCCGCCGGCCGCCGCGCAGCTTGCGCCGCACGCCGCGCCCTCACCCGCCACCCCGCCGGCGCAGAAGCCCGCCGCGGCGGAAATCCTCACCGATCTTTCCAGCCTGCCGGCGCCGGTCGCCCGCATGCGCGAACGCATTCTCGCCGCCGCGCGCTCGGGAATTCTCGAGAACGTCCTCACCGTGATGCAGTCGAACGAGACGATGCCGGTGTTCTCGCACGGAGGCGAGAAGGATCCCCTCGCCTACTGGCGCGCCATCTATCCGGATTCGAACGGCGTCGAGGTGCTTGCCGTCCTGATCGGCATTCTCGAAGCCGGCTACGTTCACGTCGAGGCCGGGACCCCGCAGGACATGTACATCTGGCCCTATTTCGCCCGCGTGCCCATCGAAAACCTGACGCCGCCGCAGCGCGTCGAGCTGTTCAAGATCATCACCGGGGTCGACTACAGGGACATGCGCGACTTCGGCGCCTACAATTTCTACCGGCTGGGGATCGGGCCCGACGGCACCTGGCACTTCTTCGTGGCCGGCGACTGACGACGGCCGGATCGCGCTCACTCGGCGTTGCAGGCCCCCGCGCCTTCCGGCGACCCGCCGCCCGCCTCGTCGGCGCAGACCGCATTGGCCCAGCTCGTCGCCGGATCGAGCGGGTCCGGGGCATTCCCCGACCCGGCGCGCGCCGCGTCGATTTCGCCGCGAACCGCGGCGAGTTCCGGCAGTTTCAGCCCGAGGGCCGCATGCAACGCGCGGTCGATGTCGGCGGCGAAGAACGGCTTGGCGAGAAACGCGCAGGCCCCGCGATCGAGCACCTGCCGCATGCGCTCATCGCTGTGCTCGGCCGAGATCATGATCACCTTGACGTGCGGCTCGCGGCTGCGAATGGCCTCGAGCGTCGCGATTCCGTCGAGCCCCGGCATGTTGCAGTCGAGGAAGACGAGATCGAAGCCGCCGTCGCCGATGTGCGCGAGCGCCGATTCCCCGTCCGCCGCCTCCTCGATGGCGAGACGAAAGATGCTGCGCTCCAGCACGCGGCGGATGATGCGGCGGATGGTGCTGGTGTCGTCGACGATCAGCGTCTTCATCCGCACGGAGACGCGCCGGTAGGTCTTGAGAACGGCTTCGAGGTCGGCGGCGGTGAACGGCTTCACCAGATAGTCGTAGGCACGGATCTGGCGCGCAAGCTCGAAGCGCGGCGCACTCGCCTTGGCCGACATCAGGGTGACGAACGTCTTGTTGCCCTTGAAGCGCGCCCGTCCGACCGCCTCCATGCCGCTCATCTCCGGCATGTTGATGTCGATGAACGCGACGTCGATCCCGCCCTGTTCGAGGAACATCATGCATTCGCGGCCGTTGTCGGCGGTCATCAGTTCGATCGGCAGCGGCGAGCGTTCGACCACGTTCTTGAAGAACATCTGCACGGTGCGCGAATCGTCGGCGACCAGCATCTTGATGGTGTAGCTCGACACGCGACGGCTCCCCCCGCTCGATCGCCAGCGGAACAGGTCAATGTCGCACGAACTTACCTACCGTTACTTAACGACATCGAGGCCGCGCGCCCGCGGAAGTAAACGACTTCTTAATCGGCCCGATCGGCAAGTCGGCTTTCAACCCGGGCCGAGCGTCTCCAGGAATCGCACCGGCTCGCCGACCGACGGGGTCGTCAGGTCGCCTTCCCACATCACCTTGCGCCCGCGCACGAAGGTCCCGACCGGCCAGCCGGTGACCGCGAGCCCATCGTAAGGCGTCCAACCTGCCCTGGAGGCGGTCCATGCATTGGTGATCGTCGCCTTCCGCTTCAGGTCGACAACGGTGAGATCGGCATCGTAGCCGGCGGCGATGCGGCCCTTGCGGGCGATGCCGAACAGGCGCGCCGGCCCCGCGCTCGTGAGGTCGACCAGGCGGGCGAGGCTGAGACGGCCGGCGTTGAGGTGGTCGAGCATCAGCGGCAGCAGCGTCTGCACCCCGGTCATCCCGGACGGACTTGCCGGATAGGGCTTCGCCTTCTCCTCGCGCGTGTGGGGCGCGTGGTCGGAGCCGACGACGTCGACGATGCCGTGCGCGATCGCCTGCCAGAGCGCCGCCTTGTGCTGCGCATCGCGCACCGGCGGATTCTGCTGCGCGAGCGTGCCGAGCCGCTCGTAGCAGCCGGGCGCATCGAGCGTGAGATGATGCGGCGTGACTTCGACCGAGGCGACGTCCTTGTGCGCCTCGAGGAACGCCATCTCCTGCGCGGTCGTCACGTGCAGCACGTGCACCCGCTTTCCGCTCTCGCGCGCGAGCCGCACGAGGCGCTGTGTGCAGGTGAGTGCCGCGGTCTCGTCGCGCCAGACCGGGTGCGAGCGCGCATCGCCCGCCACCTGAAAGTCCTTGCGCCCGCGCAACCGGTATTCGTCCTCGCTGTGGAAGGCCACGCGGCGGCGGATCGCCTCGAGAATCGCGCGCACGCCCGCGTCGTCCTCGACGAGCAGCGATCCCGTCGAGGAGCCCATGAACACCTTGACGCCGGCCGCGCCCGGAAGGCGCTCGAGCTCGGGCAGGTCGCGCGCATTCTCGCGCGTCGCCCCGACGTAGAAGGCGAAGTCGCAATGCATGCGCCCGCGCGCACGGGCGACCTTGTCGGCGAGCGCCGCCGGGCCGGTCGTGGCCGGGCTGGTGTTGGGCATTTCGAACACCGCGGTCACGCCGCCGAGCACCGCCGAACGGGAGCCGGATTCGAGGTCTTCCTTGTGGGTGAGGCCCGGCTCGCGGAAATGCACATGGGTGTCGATGACGCCGGGCAGGACGTGCAGGCCGCGCGCGTCGACGGTCTCGCCGGCCGACGCCCGCGACAGGTCGCCGATCCTGGCGATCCGCCCGTCCCGCAGGCCGAGGTCGCGCACGCCCTCGCCGTCCTGGTTGACGACGGTCCCGCCGCGGAGAATTAGATCGAAGGTCTCAGCCATGCCCCGTTCGCCCTTGTGACGCGCCGGGGAGCGCCTTACGTTCTGCGGCATTGGTTGGCAAGCGACTGCGCGCAAAAGGACCCCCATGCAAGCGGCCCTGCTCCCCGACCGTGGCGTCGTCAAGATCGTCGGCGACGACGCGCGCCGGTTCCTCAACGGGCTGATCACGGCCGATGCGGGCAAGATCGCGCCGGAGCGGCCGTGCTTTGCGGCGCTCCTGACCCCGCAGGGCAAAATCGTCGCGGATTTCATCGTCGCGGAGGCGCCGGCCGGCGACGGCGGCGGCTTCTTTCTCGACTGCCCGCGTGCGCTCATCGAGCCGCTCGTCGCCAAGCTCAACTTCTACAAGCTGCGCGCCAAGGTGATCGTCGAAGACCTCTCGGACATCCTCGGCGTGCTTGCGGCCTGGGGCGGAGCGGGCGTAACCGAGCAGGGCCTATCCTATCGCGACCCGCGCCTGCCGGCGCTCGGGCTGCGGGTGATGCTGCCGCCACATCTCGCCTCCGCGGCGGCGGGCGAGCTTGGCGCCATCCTCACGGAGGCGGAAGACTACGACGCCCATCGCATCGCCCTCGGCATTCCGCGCGGCGGCGTCGATTTCGGCTATGGCGAAGCCTTCCCGCACGAGGCCGACATGGACCAGCTCAACGGCGTCGATTTCCAGAAGGGCTGCTACGTCGGCCAGGAAGTCGTCTCGCGCATGGAGCACCGCGGCATCGCACGCACGCGCATCGTGCCGGTCGCCTACGATGACTTTGCTCCCGAAGCCGGCACGTCGGTCACGGCCGGAGAAAAGACGGTCGGCAGCATGGGCTCGGCGGCGCGCGGACGCGGGCTTGCGACGTTGCGGCTCGACCGGGTCGCCGACGCGTTCGCCGCCGGCGAGGCGCTCGTGTGCGGCGGCATCGCGCTGCGGCCCGTGCGGCCCGAGTGGGCGCGCTTTCCCTTGCCGGGCGACGCCAAGGCCGCCGAATGACTGCCACGCTTCCCGCGCCGGACGGATTGCGCCGCTGCCCCTGGCCCAGGCAGGACCCGCTTTACATTGACTATCACGACCAAGAGTGGGGCGTTCCCGAATACGATGACCGCGCGCTCTACGAGAAGCTGATCCTCGACGGATTCCAGGCCGGCCTGTCGTGGATCACGATTCTGCGCAAGCGCGAGAACTTCCGCCGCGCGTTCGACGGCTTCGCGCCCGAGAAGATCGCCCGCTACGGCGCGCGCAAGGTCGAAAGCCTGATGCAGGACGCCGGCATCGTGCGCAACCGCGCCAAGATCGAGGGGGCGGTGCTGTCGGCGCGCGCCTATCTGGAACTGATGGAAAAGGGACCGGGGCTGTCCAGACTGCTGTGGGATTTCATGGATGGCCGGCCGCGCATCAACCACTTCCGCTCGGTCTCGCAGGTGCCGGCCGAAACGCCGCTGTCACGCAAGATCTCGAAGGAGCTCACCGCCCGCGGATTCAAGTTCTGCGGACCGACGATCGTGTACGCCTTCATGCAGGCGGTCGGCATGGTCAACGATCATCTGGTGACGTGCCACCGCCACGCGGCGTTGTCGCAGCCGCCGGCGCGGAGCTGACGAATGCGCGCAGCCAAGCCGGCGAAATCGCGTGCGGCTGCTGCCCGCGAGATTTCGGCGGCGAAACCCGCCGCACCTTCGCGGCGCGCGTGGCAGCGCATGCTCTCGGGCCGGCGCCTCGACCTGCTCGACCCCTCCCCGCTCGACGTGGAGATCGAGGACATCGCCCACGGCATCGCCCGCGTGGCGCGCTGGAACGGGCAGACGCGAGGCGCGCACATTTTCTCGGTCGCGCAGCACACGCTGCTCACCGAGCTGATCGCGCGGCGGCGGGTCGGCCGTCTCGACCGGCGGCTCGGGCTGGCGCTGCTGCTGCACGACGCCCCCGAATACGTAATCGGCGACATGATCTCGCCGTTCAAGGCGGTGATCGGCGACGCCTACAAGGCGGTCGAGAAGCGCCTGCTCACCGCCATCCACCTGCGCTTCGGCCTGCCGGCCGAATTGCCGGACGATCTCGTCCGCATCGTGAAATCGGCCGACCAGGGCGCTGCCTTTCTCGAGGCGACGCGGCTCGCCGGCTTCGGGCTCGAGGAGGCGCGGCGGTTTTTCGGACGGCCGCCTGCCCTGCCGACCTCGGTCGAGCGGGACTATCTCACTCCGTGGCCGGCGGAAGCCGCCGAGCAGCGGTTCCTCGAACGGTTCGAAAAACTGGCCGGCCTTCCCTGAATTTGGCCTGTCTTGCCGATTCGGTATGATGTCGACCGACATTCGAGGCCGACCGATGATTCACGTCTGTTCCCTCGCCCGGCTGCACGCGACCGTCGAACGAACGGGCGCGCGGCACGTGGTCACGCTGCTCGGCGACGAATCGACGCTCCAACGGCCCGCGTGCGTGGCGCCGCAGGATCACCTCTGGCTGCGGCTGCATGACATCACCGCGCCCACGGAGGGCTACATCGCGCCCGACGTCGCCCACGTCGAGATGCTGATCGAATTCGTGCGCAGTTGGGACCGCTCGGCGCCGCTCGTGATGCATTGCTATGCCGGAATCAGCCGCTCGACGGCGGCGGCTTTCGTGGCGGTCTGTGCGCTCAACCCGCAGCGCGACGAAACGGCGGTCGCCGCCGACCTGCGCCGCGTCTCGCCGACCGCACTGCCGAACCCGCGCATCGTCTCGCTCGCCGACAATCTGCTCGAGCGCGACGGGCGCATGGTTTCCGCGATCGCGGCGATCGGACGCGGCATTCCGGCCGACGAAGCCGAGCCGTTCCGGCTCGATCTCGAGTAGGCGTGCATGAGCGAAGCGAGCCTGACGCCGATCGAAATCGGGCTGACCGCGGCGATCGTCACCGTGGAGGGCGAGGAGCCGGCCATTCTGATCGCCGGCGACAGCCAGAAAGGAGAAGCGCGCGCGGGCCTGCCGTTCGGACCGTTCGATCCGCTCGAGCACCGCACGTTCGAAATGGGACTGCGCGCGTGGGTCGCCGCGCAGACCGGGCTCACGGTCGGCTATGTCGAGCAGCTCTATACTTTCGGTGATCGCGGCCGTCACGCCGAGGCGGGCGACCGCGGGCCGCACGTGGTTTCCGTAGGCTATCTGGCGCTCACCCGCGTGCCCGAAAACGTCGCCGCCGTGCGCGCCGCCGGCGCCGGGTTCGAGCCTTGGTACCGCTTTTTCCCCTGGGAGGACTGGCGCGAGAGGACGCCGCCCATCCTCAACGAAACCGTTCTGCCGCTGCTGCGGGAATGGAGCGAGCAGGTTCCGCACCGCGAACCGGGCCGCGCGCTCGGAAGGCGCGAGCGGCTGCGGCTGTGCTTCGCCGACGCCGGCGCTCCCTGGGACGAGGAGAAGGTGCTCGACCGCTACGAGTTGCTCTACGAAGCGGGCCTCGTCGAGGAAGCGCGGCGGGACGGCCGCGAGGCGGCGCTCGCGCGAAAAACGCTGCCCGTTCTGGGCGAGCCGATGCGCTTCGACCACCGCAGAATCCTCGCGACGGCGATCGCGCGACTGCGCGCCAAGCTCAAATACCGGCCGGTCGTGTTCGAACTGATGCCGCCCGAATTCACGCTGACCGAACTGCAGCGCACCGTTGAGGCCATCTCCGGCCGGCGTCTGCACAAGCAGAATTTTCGGCGGCTGGTCGAAAGCGCGGCCCTCGTCGAGCCCACCGGCGAGACCACGACGGCAACAGGCGGACGACCGGCGGCCCTCTTCCGTTTCCGCCGCGAAGTGGTTCAGGAACGTCCGTCGCCCGGGCTTCGCCTCGGCGCACGAGGATGATCCTTCCTGCCGAGCCCCCCAACGGGCTCCGGAAAGATGGCGCGTCGAAGGCGCGCGCCTTCACTTGTATTCAACTTCTACAAACGATGCATTTTCCTCCGCAATGAAGGCGGGATTCTGATCGAGGTCCTCCAGCCCTGCATGGATCGCCGCGACAGCTATGAGAAGTTCAGAATTTCGGGACCCAATGCGCGGGTATATCGTTGAACTAGGCCGGCACAGGAATTTCGGCCGCTTCAAACAACCGGGCACGGATCACCTCGGCCGGCGCGTGGCATCTCGCGGGATGCCACGACGTTCGTTCCGCGGGCCGCCGCGGCGGCCCGTGGCGATGTCACGCATTGGAGGCTGTCATGCAGCATAAAAGCTTGGACGAGATCAGGCCGGTTGCTCAGGTCATCCCCGAATCCGGCAAGATGACTCGTCGCGAGAAACTCGAACGCTGGGCAACGGTACTCGAGAACTATGAGGGCCGGGTGCGGCCATTGCTGAGGATCGAGTATCTGCCCGAGCAGGAGCGCGTCCTCCTGCGCGGCGACGAGACGCCGCTTTCGGTCGCTTTCAACGATCCGGTCCTGCGCGAGCAGGGACTCGCCAGTGACAGATTCGGCGATGCCAAGGCGTTCTTCGAACTCACCGACCAGGAAGCGCATCACCTTCTGTGCGATTGTCACTATCATGGCACCATGACGGCGTCCGGCGTCGCGGCGCGCGCGCGCTCGATCGCGAACCGGATGAGCTTCCGGGAGATCTGGGATCGCACCCGGGAAGCCGCCGCGTCGTGGTGGTGAGTGGCGCGCACGCCGACTGCCTGACCGTCGATCGACGGTGAGGACCGCTGCCGCGATGGTGGCGTGACGTCCAAGGCGCGGGTTGTGTCAAAGACGGCCTCGACCCGCGCCGCCATCCATCCCTGCTCCCCGAAGCATCGTTTCGGGAAGGTATGGATATGTGTGGGCAAAGCCCAGGAAGCCGGGCCTCCACCTGTCATCCCCGATCTGACGCGATAGCATGAGCCGCGGCGGGTATCCCGGGGCGGCATCATGGACGGCCTTGAATCACTGCTGATTCTTCTCGCAATCGCCTATCTGTTGGCGCCCATCGCTGCGCTCATCGTCGCGATCCGGGCGCATCAACGGATGGCCGGCCTTTCGGCGCGCCTCGACGGCTTCGAGCGCCGCCTCCCAACGCCGCCGAGTCCCGCAGCGGCACCGCGGACGGCGCCGCCTGCCGCGACCGAACCAACCGCCCCACCGCTGGAAGGCGCGCCGGCGCCTCGGCCCGCCCCGCCGCGGGTTGAGGCAGGACCCCCGCCGGTTGCGCCGGCCGGTGCACGCGAGGCGGAAAGCTTCGAGCAGCGCTTCGGAACCCGATGGGTGGTGTGGATCGGCGGGCTGGCGCTCGCGCTCGGGGGAATCTTCCTCGTCAGCTATGCGGTCGAGCAAGGCTACTTCGGACCTGGGGTGCGCATCGCCTTCGCGGCGACTTTCGCCTGCGCGCTGATCGCCGCGGGCGAATGGACGAGGCGGCGGGACAGCCTGTCGGCCTTCGCCGGACTGCCGAGCGCGCACATCCCGAGCATCCTCGCCGCCGCCGGAACGACGGTCGGCTACGCGACCGTCTACGCCGCCTATGCGCTCTACGGATTGCTCGGGCCGGCCAGCGCCTTCGTGCTGCTCGGCGTCGTGGCGGTCGCGACGCTTGCGGCGGCGCTGCTGCACGGTCCGGCGCTCGCCGCCCTCGGCCTCGTCGGCGCGGAGCTCGCACCCGTGCTGGTCTCGACCCAGGAGCCGAACTACTGGGCGCTCTATCTCTACCTCGCGGTCGTCACCGCCGCGGCATTTGCCCTCGCGCGCACGCGGCTGTGGCGATGGCTGGCGATCACCGGCGTCGCGCTCGGGTTCCTGTGGCTCTTTCCCGGCATCGACGTGCGAAGCAGCGCCGTCCTGGCTCCGCACGTATTTCATGTGGCCGCCGGTTATCTGCTCGTCTGTGTCTTCATCGTCTGCGGCCTGCTCTACGGCCCGCCGGCTCGCCCGGGCGAGATCGATCCCTTGTCCTCAGGAGCTCTCGCCGCCTATCTGCTGGGCGCGACCTTGATCGTGCTCGTCAGCGACCACGCGACCCCGGCGCTCGCCGCTTTCACACTCCTTGCGGCAGCAACCGTCGTCGTCGCCTGGCGCGCCGACTCCTCGATCGCGGCGGTTCCGGCGGCCACGCTGTTTTCGATGCTCGTGATGGCGCAGTGGTCGCTCGAATGGCCGATCGAGACGCTCGTCGCGCCGAGCGGCCCGGTCGCCGGCGCCGTGCCCGAGCCGGCGTTCGCCGACATCGGCACGCATCTCGCGCTCGGCGCCTTCTATGCGGCGC
>CAZIGW010000037.1:0-3675 GCA_964538565.1 uncultured Hyphomicrobiales bacterium
GGCTTTGCGTCCCCGCCTTTCGACGGGTTTGCCCTTTTCACTCAGGCATCAGTGTCAACTCGTCGCGGTTGAGCGTCAAGCAACTTTATGTGCACAGACTCTCACCGAATGAATAGCACTCGATGCAATTGTACTTACTGAGATGACATAAGCCGAAGCCATAAGCCGAAGCGTCGCCATCCGACTACAACAAACGTCCCGCACTGACGAAGTGTGAACGATAGTAGGGGTCGTCGAGATACGCGTACGTGACCACCGCGCCCTTGCTCGGCGCGTGAATGAAACGGCCGTCGCCGACGTAGATGCCCACGTGATCGACGCGCCGTCCGGAGCTGCGAAAGAACACGAGATCGCCGGGCCTCAGCTCATCGCGCGTCACCGGCTTGGCGGCGTGCCGCTGATCCGCGGCTGTGCGCGGCACTTCGATGCCGAGCTGATCGAAGCTGTAGAAGACGAGCCCGCTGCAGTCGAACCCGTGCCGCGGATCCGCGCCACCGTACTTATAGGGGCTGCCGATGAGGCCGGCCGCGACGCGAACGACCTGCTGGCCCTCGCTCGCCGCCGGTTGCGGTTCGCGCACCACGCCGCTCGGGCTTTCCGCAGGGACGGACGGCGCGCGGGGCGTGCTGGCGCAACCGGCCGCGATGACCGCGCTGATCAAGATCGTGAGGATGCCCCGCACATCGATCGAATGGCTCACGAGCCCTCCATGTCGAACGGCGGGCTCCGGCCGCCGCTCAACCGACTTCGCGGATGTCGCCCTCCGGTGCCCGTCCGGCGATTGTGCGGGCTTGCAGCAGCTCTGTCACGGCGGTGGTCGCGAGCGGGCGCGCGAGATAGAAGCCCTGCGCGATGTCGCAGCGGCGCTCGCGCAGGAATTCGAGCTGCTCGACCGCTTCGATCCCCTCGGCCACGACGCGCTTGCCGAGCGCGTGCGCCATCACCACGATCGTCTCGACGAGCGTGGCCGAGGCAGGGTTCTGCGGCACTTCCTCGAGGAAAGTGCGATCGATCTTCACGGTGCCGATCGGATACTGGCGCAGATAGTTGAGCGACGAGTAGCCGGTCCCGAAGTCGTCCAGCGCGAGGTGGACGCCGATCTGCGAGAGGCGCACGAGCGCCGCGCCTGCTGCCTCGTCCGCGAACACGCTTTCGGTGAGCTCGAGCTCGAGCAGATCAGGAGGAATGTTGTACTTGTCGAGCGCGCGGCGCACCGCCTTCGGAAACTCGGCGTGCTTCAACTGCTGCGCCGAGACGTTCAGCGCGAGGCGCGGCGGCGCGATCTTCTGATCGCGCCACTCGGCGAGCTGCGCGCACGCGGTCTCGAGCACCCACCCGCCGATATCGACGATCAGGCCGCTCTCTTCTGCCGCCGGCACGAATTCGCCCGGGAAGCGCAGGCCGTCGCGCGGCGTCTGCCAGCGCAAGAGCGCCTCGAGCCCCATGAGGCTGCCGTCGGCGACCGAGAACTGCGGCTGATAGAAGAGCGAGAACTCGCGCCGTCGCAGCGCGCGGTGCAGGCCCGTCTCCGTGGGCGCCGACGGCTTCGCCGTCATGTTGAGATCGAAGAACATCGCCCGGCCGCGGCCGAGGTCCTTCGCGCGGTACATCGCGGTGTCCGCGTTGCGCATGAGCTCTTCGATGCTCATGCCGTCGTCGGGGAAGAGCGTGATGCCGATGCTCGCGGCGACGAACTGATCGCGCCCGCCGATGTTCACCGGGAGCTGCACCGATTCGATGATGCGCTCCGCGACGGCCCGCGCGGCGTCCGGGTCCGCGACGTTGCGCAGGATCACCGTGAACTCATCGCCGCCGAGACGCGCGACCGTGTCGCCTTCCTTCACGCACGACCGCAGGCGCTGCGCGACGATGGTCAGCAACTGGTCGCCGGCCGCGTGTCCGACGGTGTCGTTCACGCGCTTGAAGTGATCGAGATCGATGTACAGCAGCGCGCCGCGACTCAACCCCGCGGTCGCGCTGCTCAACTCCTGATTGAGCCGATCGAGGAACAGCAGGCGATTCGGCAGCGAGGTCAGCGGATCGTAGTGCGCCTGGCGATGCAGGCGCTCGTCGCGCGCCGACTTCGAGAGCGCGATCGCCAGTCGCCGCGCGAACTCGCTGCCGCAGTTGGCAACTTGCGGATCGAGCGTCGGCGCCTCGCGATAGCCCACAGCGAGAATGGCCTCGACGCGCTCGCCGGGCGCCACCGGCCACACCCAGAAGAACTCCGAGCCGATCTCGCTGAGCGGTTGCAGGAAGCTGTGGCGTCGCTCTTCGCAGCGAGTGATCGTGAGCCCGTGCGTTTCGCC
Source organism: uncultured Hyphomicrobiales bacterium (assembly GCA_964538565.1). Lineage (GTDB taxonomy): Bacteria > Pseudomonadota > Alphaproteobacteria > Rhizobiales > Xanthobacteraceae > CAYVBN01. The sequence goes on from CAZIGW010000037.1 coordinate 2,310, forward strand.
CGCGAGCGTCGCGACCATGTCGTCGTCGAGCGAGACGCGGCTGACCGGCAGGCCCGTCAAGCCGTTCGCGGCGAGATAGATGCGGCCGCGGCCGGGCGCATCGCCGTCGACGAGCGTGATGCCGACGGCGTGGCAGCGCGTGACCGTCTGCACGCGCTCGAGAATGGATTCCAGCATCTGCTCGAGCTCGGCCGAGCCGAGAAGGAGCTGGTCGATCTCGGCGAGCGTCTCGAGCGCGCGGAATTGCTCTTCGAGGCTCCCCGCTGCGGCGTTGAACGCGCGCACGAGCGCGCGCGGCTCGTCGGCCGCGGCGACGCTCACGCGATCGAAGCGGCGCGTGGCGAGCGCCCGCAGACCGCCCTCGATCGAGCGCAGCGCGGGCACGTGGCGACGCGCTAGGTACTCCGCGCCGAGCCACGCGGAGAGCAGCGCGAGCCCAATCGCATACGGCAGGAGATTCCACACATCGCGTGTGCGGGTGAAGAACGGCACGCCGCGAGCCATCGCCACGACGGCCCACGGGACGGTGGTGATGCGCTCGTCGATCAGCGGCAGATGCGTGAGCACGCCGTGCCACTCCTCGCCGGCGCCCTGCCAGGCGAGCGCATGGCTCGCGAGGTTGCTCGTGCTCGTCTGCTTGATGTGCTCGCCAAACATGCGGCCCGTCTCGCTCATCAGCGGCACAGTGGACTGCAGCACCGTGCCGTCCGCGTCCACCACGGCGAGCGGCGTGATCAGCATGTCGCCGGACAGGTCCTTCCACAGCCAATCGGGCGCGATCTCGAAGTACGCAAGACGGTCGACACCGCCGGCGATCACGCTGTGCGCGAGAAAAATCGCCGGCTGCTGTCCCGAGAGTGACGCATGCAGCACCACCGTGCGCCCCGCTTCGAGCGAGAGGAGCTGCGATGGGTTGGGCCGCAGGGTCGCCTCGCCGCCGGCGAGCAAGCCGTCGCGATCGACGATCACGGCGGACTTGAAGGCGCGCGAGTTCACGATCTGCTGCTTGAGCGCGGAGCCGTCGTAGCCGACGTCGCGCGAGGTGAGCGTCTGCACGAGCGTCTCGGCAGCGCCGAAGCGCGACCGCAGGCTGCGGGCGAACGCCTGGCTTGCGCCTTGCAGGCGCCGCTCGACGCGCGTGGCGTTCAGGTCACCGACGACCCAGGCGGCCATGACGGCCAGCACCATGATGGGCAGAATCGCGCCCACCGCGAGGGTCAACGCGATGCGCCGTCCCATGCGGCTCTTGAGTGCCGATTCAGTCATGCCGAAAGCGATTTGTGGGAGCGAAGGTCTGGGCTAAAGCGGTGCGACCGGGCAATTTTTTCGCAGATGCCTCGGGTCTGGTGAGCGTTGGATCAACTTT
>CAZIGW010000038.1:0-12737 GCA_964538565.1 uncultured Hyphomicrobiales bacterium
CGAGCGGCGGCTGCCGCAGACCCGCGCACGGCGACGCAGCGAGCCGGCCGAAGCGGTCGCGCGCTATGCGGCCGCCGGCCAGCCCGGGCCGACGCCGACCGGGCGGCGAGTGTCACGGTCGAGTTGAGAAGCTCAAGGCGCGGCGCGGACCGGCCCGCCGGCGATCAGGGATGCTCGACCTTCTCGACGCCCTCGAACGTCACGTCGCGCTGAGCCGTGCGGATGCTGATGGTGAATCCGCCCACCACGTCCACGAAGCTGATCACGAGCAACAGGAAGAACGTGGCCGAGGCGGCCTGCTGCACCAGCAGGAATTCGACCAGCATGCCGACGAACAGCACGGTCGACAGGATGTGGTCGACGATCGTCCGGCTCGACAGGCGGGTCGCCTTCAGCAATTCGACGAACAGGGTCAGGATCGACAGGCCGACGAGGATCTCGCCCGGCGTCACCGGCCACGCGGCTCCGGAGACCATGTGGACGGTCGCGATCTCGGCGGTCCAGGACAGGCCCGGGGTCAGGAACGCGATCATGTTGTAGATCGCGAACGGAATGACGAGCAGCGGGAAACCGACCACCGAGCTCATCGTGATCCTCCCCTGTCCTGTGCCCGCGCGTTCCACGCGAACACGACCCGCGCACTCCCGTCGGCCCCTCGGGGCAGACGAGGGTGAGCCTCGAGCCGCTTACGCCTCGGCCTTCGGCTTGAGGATCTGACGGCCCCGGTACATCCCGGTCTTGAGGTCGATGTGATGCGGGCGGCGCAATTCGCCGGAGTCCTTGTCCTCGATGTAGGTCGGTGCCTTCAGGGCGTCCGCCGAGCGCCGCATGCCGCGACGGGAGGGCGAAGTCTTTCTTTTCGGCACAGCCATGGCGCCGTTCTCCTCGTAAATTCAACAGCTTGCGGCGAGAACAGCAGGCCGGCCGCAAGAACGGCTCGCCCGCCGCCATCGTCGGGAAGATCGGATGCGGGCTTATAGAGGATGCGCGCCGCCAAGGCTAGCCCACCCGCTCAGCCGATCGTTGGCAGCGACCGTCGGCCCGGTGATTGGCCCGGCAGCACCTGTCGGCCGGGCCGGACGTGAGGCCTCCGCGGACGCAGGCAGGCGTCCAGATTCCGCCAGGTCGCCGCCCGGCCCTGGTAGATTCCGGCGAGCCGACGCAATCCGAGACTCGGCCGGCCCGGCCGGCGGCGGTGCGGGTTGGGCAGGCTTGCCGCCATGAGGGCCGCCTCGGCCGGCGTGAGGTCCCGGGCCGACTTGCCGAAGGCGTGGCGCGCGCCGGCTTCCGCGCCGAACTGGCCGCCCGGCCCCCATTCGGCGATGTTGAGATAGATCTCCATGATGCGCCGCTTGGGCAGAACCAGGTCGAGCCAAAGGGCGAGCGGAAACTCGAGCGCCTTGCGCACCAGGCTCCGCCCCGGCCACAGAAACAGGTTCTTCACCGTCTGCTGCGTGATGGTCGATCCACCGCGCAACTCGTTGAGGTCGTCAAGATTGTCGATTTCGCCGATGACCTCGCGCATTTCCTGGAAGTCGATGCCATGGTGCGTGCAGAAGCGCGTGTCCTCGGAGACGATGACCGATCGCGGCAGGACCGGCGCGATCCGGCTGATCGGCGTCCAGGTGCGCTCGACGTGCGCGCCGGTCAGCCATCGCCAGAGCATGAGCGTCGAGACGGGATGGCCCACACGATAGACCGGCGCCAGCGCGAACGGCAGCAGGAGAACGAGCAGCACGAGGATGACCGCGCGCCGGACGAGACGGGCGAGGCCCGCGGTCACGAAAGCTCCTGGCGGACGGGATCGCATCGACACGATCTTATTCGCCGCCGGCGCATCTTGTAACGCCCCGCGACGTTCCGCGTGCGCTTGCCGGAAGCCCATTCCGCGACTCGCGGGCCCCGCCGGCCCGCATCGGGCTTGAGTTATGAGCCGGTTACGGGTCGAATGCCGGCATGAGCCAGACCCCGGCCAGCCATCCGCGCAAGCTGCCGCGCTTCGTGCGCATCGTCCGCGCCCGTCCGCGCCTGTTCCTCTCCGCCGTGTTCGGGGTCGTGGTGATCCTCCTGCTTCCGGCGCAATGGCGGATCGCCACGCGGCTCCTGATCGGCTGGGACGTCGGCATCTGTCTCTATCTTGCGTTCGCCTGCCGGATCGTCGCGAGGTCCGACGTTGCGCGCATTCGCCGGCGTGCGACCGTGGAGGACGAAGGGCGCGTCGCCATCCTGGTGCTGACGGCGGCGGCGGCGCTCGCGAGCCTCGGCGCGATCCTGGCCGAGCTCGGCACCGGCGGAGCGGCCGGCCGGCAATTGCCCAATCTCGCGCTCGCGGGCCTCACCATCATCGTGTCGTGGACGTTCACCCACACGATCTTCGCGTTGCACTACGCGCACGAGTACTATGACGAGCGGAACAAGCACCGGTCGGGACTGGCGTTTCCCGGCAACGAGGAACCCGACTACTGGGACTTCCTCTACTTCTCGTTCGTGATCGGCATGACGTCGCAGGTGTCGGATGTGGGGGTGAGCTGCCGGCCGATCCGCCGCACCGTGCTGGCGCACGGCATCGTCTCGTTCGTGTTCAATGCGGCACTGCTCGCCCTGACGGTCAACATCGCCGCGAGCGCGATCTGACGCCGGCGACCGATCAGTCTCCGCCGAGCCTCGTCGAAAAGCGGTGGCCGCTTTTCGGGATCATGCTCATTCCGCGGCGCTGCGGCCGGCGCCGCCGAAGCGGCGTTCGATGTAGTCGATGACCATCGTCTTGAAGTCGGCGGCGAGCGTCGGGCCGCGCAGGGTCGCGGCTTTCTTGCCGTCGATGAATACGGGCGCGGTCGGCTGCTCGCCGGTTCCGGGCAGCGAGATGCCGATGTCGGCGTGTTTCGATTCGCCCGGGCCGTTGACGATGCAGCCCATCACGGCGACGTTGAGGTTCTCGACGCCCGGATAGCGCGTCTTCCACTCGGGCATGGAGACGTGGATGAACTCCTGGATCTCCTTGGCGAGCTCCTGGAACGTGGTCGAGGTGGTGCGGCCGCAGCCCGGGCAGGCGGCGACAAGCGGCACGAACGTGCGGAACCCCATCGTCTGCAGCAGTTCCTGCGCGACCTTGACCTCGAGCGTGCGGTCGCCGCCGGGTTCGGGCGTGAGCGAGATGCGGATGGTATCGCCGATCCCCTGCTGCAGCAGGATGCCGAGCGCCGCCGAGGAGGCGACGATCCCCTTGGAGCCCATGCCGGCCTCGGTGAGACCGAGGTGGAGCGCGTAGTCGGAGCGGCGGGCAAGATCGAGATAGACCGCGATCAGGTCCTGCACGGCCGAGACCTTGGCGGAGAGGATGATCCGGTTGCGCGGCAGGCCGATCTCCTCGGCGCGCTCGGCCGAGAGCAGCGCCGACTGCACCATCGCCTCGCGCGTCACCGCGCGGGCATCGAGCGGACGCGGCGAGCGCGCGTTCTCGTCCATGAGCCGCGTCAGCAATTCCTGGTCGAGCGATCCCCAGTTGGCGCCGATGCGCACCGGCTTGCCGTACCGGATGGCGGTCTCGACGATGGCAGAGAACTGCCGGTCCTTCTTGTCCTTGAAGCCGACGTTGCCGGGATTGATGCGGTACTTGTCGAGCGCCTCCGCACAGGCCGGGTGCTCGGCGAGCAGCTTGTGACCGATGTAGTGGAAGTCGCCGACGATCGGCGCATCGACGCCGAGCTTGAGCAGCCGCTCCTTGATGTGCGGCACCGCGGCGGCCGCCTCGTCGCGGTCGACCGTGATGCGGACGATTTCAGAGCCCGCGCGGGCAAGCGCCGCGACCTGTCGGACGGTCGCATCGACATCGGCGGTATCCGTGTTGGTCATCGACTGGACCACCACTGGCGCCCCGCCGCCGATCGCCACCCGGCCGACCGCGACCGGTACCGTCTTACGTCGCGCCATCGGCGCAGCGACCTCGGACATGCCACTCTCCTTCATCCGCAGCGGAGTGCCAGACAAGTATGACGCCGTCAACGCAGGCGCCAGCGCCAGCCGAGCGGCCGGCCGCCATCCATTTGGCTCGACAACGCGTTAGCGCCGCCAGTTGACCAGGACGAGCCCGGCCGCAACCAGCGCGGCGGCCGCCGCGAAGGCCGGGGTCAAGGGCTCGCCGAGCAACACATGACCGGCCGCCACGCCGAACAATGGGGTCAGGAAGGTGAAGACGGAAAGGCGGCTCGCCGAGTAGCGCAGGATGAAGGCGAACCACACGATGTAAGTGACGCCGACCACCCAGACGGTCTGGTAGGCGAGCGCCCAGAGGGCGGACGGCGACGGCACGGCCGCGATGCGCTCGCCGAACAGCATGGCGGCAAGCGCCAGCAGGGGCCCCGACACCACGAGCTGGTAGAGCATCGTCTTCTCGGCCGACACGCGATTGAGCGCCGTCGCCTTGATGACGAGCGTCGTGGCGCCCCAGGTGGCGGCGGCGCCGAGCAGCATCAGATCGCCGGCCATCTGGCTGGAATCGGCCGCCGGGTCCGGCACGCCGAATGCGACGACGACGCCGACGAACGACATGGCGAGGCCGATCCATTGCATGGGCGTGAAGCGGTCGGCGGGAATCAGCCAGCGCGCGCCGAGCACCACGAAAAACGGCGCGGTGTAGAGAAACAGCACCGATCGGCTCGCGCTCGTCCACACGAGGCCGCGGTAGACCAGGATGAACTCCAGCGCGAACAGCAGCCCGGCGAGGAGGCCGGGTCCCAGCGTGCCGTCGCGTTCCCGCAGCGGAATGCCGCGCAGCCACGTCCAGGCGACGACCAGGACGGCCGCGCCAGCCGAACGGATGGCGGCCTGCGTGAACGGCGGGATGCCGTCGAGCGCGACCTTGACGGCGACCTGGTTGAGGCCCCAGCTCACGCACAAGACGATCACCACCGCGATCGCGGAGGCATTGAGCGGACGTGGCGAAGTCATCGCGCGCTCGCTGCTGCCGGCATGAAGCGATCCCGGCTATGCGGCCCGGCAGTGCGAGCAGACGCCGGTGATCTCGACGACGGACAACTTGGGCTCGAACCCGGCGCCCTTGGCGGCGCGCGCCAGCGCCTCGCCGACCGCCGACGCGGGGGCTTCGCCGACCGCGCCGCAGCACTCGCAGATCAGGAACACCACCGGGGCGCGCGCCTCGTGGTTGCCGATGCAGGCGAGGAACGCGTTGCGGCTCTCGATGCGGTGAACGAAGCCGTTGTGCATGAGGAAATCGAGCGCGCGGTAGACCGTGATCGGCGCCGGGCGCCCGCTCTTGCCGGCCATGCGCTCGATGACCTCGTAGGCGCCGAGCGGCTTGTGGCTGGCGGCGAGCACCTCGAGCACCTTCCGGCGCAGCGGCGTCAGGCGCTCGCCGCGTGCCGCGCACAGCTTTTCCGCATGCCCGATCGCCTCCGCGGTGCAGCGGGCGTGATCGTGATCGGGCGCGGGAAATACGGCGGGCATCGGTTCGTTGTACTCCCGGCGGCGTCGGTTTCAAGGCGGGACGCCGTCCGCGCCTCGGCCACCCGGCGCGCACGTTTTGGCCGCCGCATGGTTCGTTCCGCCGCGACGAATCAGCGGCAAGCCAGCGCGCTCGCGAATTCGTGAGTCCCCGGCCCACAATTTTGTTGCACTGCAGCACAGCCAGGGCCAATTTATCCGGCGTCAAGTTCTTAGGGGGCCGCCGGTCGTTCCGAGGCGCGCCGGCGCTCGCCCCCGACCTCTCGCGCGAGGTGTCCCATGCTGAAAGGCAAGACCGCCGTCGTTACGGGATCGACATCCGGAATCGGACTGGCGATCGCGCGCGCCATGGCCCAGCAGGGCGCCAACGTCATGATCAACGGCTTCGGCGACAAGGCGGCGATCGAGAAGGAGCGCGCGGGCATCGAGCGCGAGTTCGGCGTCAAGGCGAGCTATTCGCCCGCCGACATGACCAAGCCGGCCGAGATCGCCGGCATGATCCAGGAAGCGGAAAAGACGTTCGGCTCGCTCGACGTGCTCGTGAACAACGCCGGCATCCAGCACGTCGCCCCGATCGAAGAGTTTCCGATCGAGAAGTGGGACCAGATCATCGCCATCAACCTGTCAGCCGCGTTCCACGCGATCCGCGCGGCGGTTCCCGGGATGAAGCGGCGCCAATGGGGGCGCATCATCAACACGGCCTCCGCGCATTCGCTCGTCGCCTCCCCGTTCAAGGCCGCCTATGTGACCGCCAAGCACGGGCTGGCGGGGCTGACCAAGACGGTGGCGCTCGAGCTTGCGACCTTCGGAGTGACCGCGAACTGCATCAGCCCCGGCTACGTGTGGACGCCGCTGGTCGAGAAGCAGATCCCCGACACCATGAAGGCGCGCAACATGACGGAAGAGCAGGTCAAGCGCGACGTGCTGCTCGCCGCGCAGCCCACCAAGCAGTTCGTCACGGTGGACCAGGTGGCCTCGCTCGCCGTGTACCTTTGTTCCGACGCGGCCTCGCAGATCACCGGCGCCAATATCTCGATCGACGGCGGCTGGACCGCAGAGTGAGACGATCTTCCCGAACGCCCGCAGTCGCCTGCACCGCCGCGATCGTGACAATCGCGCGCGCACCGCGCGAACTTGCATTTCCTGAGACGATACCCGCATGAGCTGGCTCGGCCGCCTGACCGGAAGCGCCCGGGAAAAACCCAAGACCAGGAAAATCAACCTCGCGCTGCAGGGCGGCGGCGCGCACGGCGCCTTCACCTGGGGGGTGCTCGATCAACTGCTGCAGGACGGCCGGCTGACCATCGAGGGCATCTCGGGCACCTCGGCGGGCGCGGTCAACGCCATCATGCTGGCGGACGGGCTGGCGCGCGGCGGGCCGCACGAGGCGCAGAAGCGCCTCGCCGAGTTCTGGCGCGCCGCGAGCATCGGCGGCAACCTGCCGACGGTGCAGCGCGCCGTCATCGAGCGCCTGTTCTCGTTCATGCCGATGGAAGGCTCGCCCGTGCAGGCGTGGTTCAGCGCGCTGTCGCGGTTTCTCTCGCCCTACGACGTCAATCCGCTCAACATCAACCCGCTGAAGGAGCTGATCGAGCGCTTCGTCGACTTCGAGGCGGTGCGTAAGTGTCCGGACCTGCAGCTCTTCGTCTCCGCCACCAACGTCCACACCGGGCGGCTGCGCATCTTCTCGCGCGAGAAGATCACCGCCGACGTGATCATGGCCTCGGCCTGCCTGCCGCTGCTCTTCCGCGCGGTCGAGATCGACGGCGTGCCCTATTGGGACGGCGGCTACCTCGGAAATCCGGTGATCTTTCCGTTCTTCCGCACGACCCAGACCGAGGACGTGCTGATCGTGCAGATCAACCCGCTCTCGCGCCATACGACGCCGATGTCGTCGCAGGAGATCATGAACCGGATCAACGAGATCACGTTCAATTCCTCGCTCGCCTCCGAATTCCGCGCGATCGATTTCGTGATCCGGCTGATCGACCAGGGACGGCTGCCGCGCGGCACCAAGCCCGGCGAATACCGCCGCATCAACGTGCACCGCATCGTGCTCGACCGCGAAGGCAAGACCTTCAACGCCGAGACCAAGCTATCGACCGACTACGACTTCTTCGAGCTCCTGCACACCATCGGCAAGCGCGCGGCCCGCCGCTTCCTCGACGCGCACTTCGACGACATCGGCGTGCGCGGCACGGTCGACCTGCAGGCCGAGGCGAGCGCCGAGTGGGCGTGAGGCGTCGGGCCGCTGCGCCGCCTCGCCAGCCCGCCGCGCGCGGATGTAGACTTCACGCATGACCGAACAGACGCCCCTCGTGCGCGCCGAGGTCGGCCCGGCGCAGCTCGACGTTATCGTCGCCGACATCACGACGCTTGTCGTCGACGCGATCGTCAACGCGGCGAACCGCACCCTGCTCGGCGGCGGCGGGGTCGATGGCGCCATTCATCGCGCCGCCGGGCCCGAATTGCTCGCCGCCTGCCGCGAGCTCGGCGGCTGCGACACCGGATCGGCGAAGATCACGCCCGGATTCCGGCTCGAGGCGGAGCACGTCATTCACGCGGTCGGACCGGTGTGGCGCGGCGGCGGGCACGGCGAGGACGAGCTGCTCGTTTCGTGCTACCGCACGGCGCTTGCGCTCGCCCGCGAGCACCGGCTCCGATCGATCGCTTTCCCGGCGATCTCGACCGGCGTCTACGGCTTTCCGGCCGACCGCGCCGCGCGCGTCGCGGTCGGGACCGTGGTGTCCGAAGTTTCCGCCGATCCGCGGACGCTTGCGCGCGTCGTCTTCTGCTGTTTCGCGCCGCGCTCGGCCGAACACCACCGCGAGGCCTTCGCCGAGCTCGGCCTGATCTGAGGCGGCGCGATCAGCCACCCTTCTGTTCGGCGAACACCTCGCGCGCGATGCGAAACGCGTCGACCGCCGTCGGCACGCCGGCATAGATCGCGACCTGCAGGAACACCTCGCGGATCTCTTCCTTGGTGACGCCGTTGCGCAACGCGCCCATGACGTGGGTCTTGAGTTCGTGCCGGCGGTTGAGCGCGCCGAGCATCGCCAGGTTGAGCAGGCTGCGGGTCTTGAGCGGCAGTCCTTCGCGGCCCCACACCGCGCCCCAGCAGTATTCGGTCAGAAGCTCCTGCAGCGGCCGGCTGAACTCGTCGGCGTTCTTGAGCGCCGCATCCACATACTCCTTGCCGAGCACCGTGCGGCGGATCTCGAGCCCGCGGTCGTAGGTCGTCTTGTCCATCGTGCGTTCCTTTCCCTGGCCCCAATGGAGAGCGCCGAAACCTTGCCCCATCGACGGCGCGGCGTCACCGCGCGTGCCAATGGCCGGGCGGGCACGTTCGAGCTGCCGCTACGCCATGTCTTGAAACTTATTATAAGCAACCTTATTATATGGTCAGCTAAGAGGTTGCCATGCTCCAGATCAGCCCTCGACGGGAACTTGCTTTTCTTATCAAGGACTTGGCCCGGATGACCCGCACCTACGCGGACCAGCAGGCCGCCCAGTTCGGCATGAGCTACGCCCAATGGGCGGTGCTGTCGCGCCTGTCGCGGGCCGAGGGCCTGAAGCAGTCGGAACTCGCCGACGTGCTCGACATCCAGCCGATCACGCTGACCCGGCTGGTCGACCGGCTCTGCGAGAACGGCCTGATCGAGCGCCGCGCCGATCCGGCGGATCGTCGCGCCAAGCGCCTGTTTCTGACCCCGGCGGCGCGGCCGGTGGTCGAGCGGCTCGGTGCGCTGTCCGAGGAACTCACGGCGACGATCTTCCGTGGGATCGAGCCCGCCGACGTCTCGCTGATCATCGCGCGGCTCACGATCGCCAAGGAAAACCTGCGCAACGAAATCCAGAAGAAGACGGCCGTCGCGGTCGCCCAGTGAGAGCCATGCCCGAACCCGTTTCGAAGTCCGATCCGAACCTGAAGGTCGTCCCGCCAGCCCCGGCGGCCGAGCGTGCGTCCGTGATGCGCGGCATCCCACGCGGGCGGCTGCGATTCGTCCTGCTCGTGATTCTTCCGCTGCTCGCGCTCGCGGGCGGAACCGCGTTCTATCTGTCCGGTGGACGCTACATCTCGACCGACAACGCCTACGTGGGCGCGCAGAAGGTGCTGATCACCCCGGACATCTCCGGCAAGGTCAGCCGCGTCCTGGTGCGCGAGGGCCAGCACGTCTCGCCCGGCGATGAGCTGTTCGAGATCGACCCGCAGCCGTTCCGGCTCGCCGTCATGCAGGCGCAGGCCAAGCTCGCCTCGGTGCGGACCGACTTCGCCAACCTGAAGACCAACCTGAAGTCGCTGACGACGCTCGCCGACCTCGCGCAGAAGAACGTCGAGATCAAGAAGCGCGACGTCGACCGCAAGACGACGCTAGCCGCCTCGCGCACAGGTTCGCAGGCCGACGTCGACACCGCCGCGGGCGCGATGGTGGCGGCCGAGCTGCAAAACCAGCTGGCCAGGCAGCAGCGCGACGACACGCTCAACCAGCTGCTCGGCGATCCCGACCTGCCGATCGAGAAGTTCCCGCCCTACATCCAGGCCAAGGCGGCGCTCGACCAGGCGCAGCGCGACCTCGACCACACGGTGCTGCGCGCACCGATCGCCGGCACGGCGACGCACGTCGACAACATCCAGCTCGGCCGCTTCGTGACCGCCGGCAGCCCGGTGTTCAGCGTGATCGACGATTCCGCGCCCTGGGTCGACGCCAATCCGAAGGAAACCGACATCACCTACCTGCGCGTCGGCCAGCCGGCGACCGTGACGGTCGACACCTTCCCGGATCACGTCTTCCACGGCCACGTCGCCGCGGTGAGCCCGGGCACCGGCGCGCAGTTCGCGATCCTGCCGCCGCAGAACGCCAGCGGAAACTGGGTCAAGGTCGTGCAGCGGGTGCCGGTGCGCATCGTGTACGACAAGGACGAGGAGGTCGAGCGCCTGCGCGCCGGGATGAGCGCCACGATCGAGATCGACACCGGACACCACCGCTCGCTGCTGACGCTGTTCGGCCTCGGCAAACCGGCGCTGGCCGCGGAGGGAGGCGGGCGGTGAATGCGGCGCCGGCAGTTTCTATGTCGCCGGGATTTCGGCGCGCCGCGCTGACGGTCTGCGCCATGACGGCGACCATCATGCAGGCGCTCGACACCACGATCGCCAACGTGGCGCTGCCCTACATGCAGGGCAGCCTCTCGGCGTCGCTCGACCAGATCAATTGGGTGCTGACCTCCTACATCGTGGCCGCCGCCATCATGACGGCTCCGGTCGGCTGGCTTGCCGACCGCTTCGGCCGCAAGAAGCTGTTCGTCGTGTGCGCCGCCGGGTTCACGTTCGCCTCGCTACTGTGCGGGGTGTCGCAGAACATAACCCAGATGGTGATGTTTCGCCTGATGCAGGGCATGTTCGGCGCCGCCCTCGTGCCGTTGTCGCAGGCCGTGATGCTCGATTCGTATCCGCCCGAGCGGCGCGGCTCCGCCATGGCGATCTGGGGCATCGGCGTGATGCTCGGACCCATCATGGGCCCGACGCTGGGCGGCTGGCTCACCGACAACTACAGCTGGCACTGGGTGTTTCTCGTCAATCTGCCGGTCGGCATCGTCACGGTGGCCGGGCTCACGGTGTTCATGGAGGAATCGAAACAGGAGGCGCACCTGCGCTTCGACTGGTTCGGGTTTCTCTCGCTCGCCGTTGGCATCGGCGCCATGCAGGTGATGCTCGACCGCGGCGAGCAGGTCGGCTGGTTCGATTCGCCCGAAATCATCGTCGAGACGATCATCTCGGCGGTCGGCTTCTACTATTTCTTCGCCCATTCGCTCACCACCGACAATCCGTTCGTGCGCTTCGAATTGTTCAAGGATCGAAATTTCGCCGGCGGCTGCGTGTTCATGGTGGTGATCGGCGTCGTGCTGTTCGGCACGATGGCGCTCGTCACCCCGTTCATGCAGAACCTGCTCGGCTATCCGATCCTGACCGCCGGCTGGCTGCTCGGCTCGCGCGGTGTCGGCACGCTGTTCGCCATGATGGCGGTCGGCCGCCTCTTGCAGCTCACCGAGGCGCGCAACCTCATCTTCGTCGGCCTGATGATCACGGTCGGCACGCTCTACGAGATGACCGGGTTCACGCTCGACACCTCGGCGCACACCATCGTCGTCGCCGGCATCCTGCAGGGCGTCGGCCTCGGGCTCGTGTTCGTGCCGCTCAGCACCGTCGCGTTCATGACCCTGCCCGGCCATCTGCGCACCAGCGGCACCGCGATCCTCACGCTGGTGCGCAACATCGGCAGCTCGGTCGGCATCTCGATGGTGATCGCCAATCTGACCAACAAGACGACCCTGATGCACGCGCGGCTCGCCGAATACGTGACGCCGTTCAACGACGCCCTTCAGGCGCCCGACGTCGCCGCGCATCTCAACATGCATACCGACACCGGCCGCGCCCTGCTCGACGAGATGATGACGCAGCAGGCCTCGGTGATCGCCTACGCCAACGACTTCAAGCTCCTGATGGTGCTCACGCTGGTGATGGTGCCGTTCGTGCTCGGCATCGGCTCCTCGCGCACGCAGCGCCCGGGCGCCCGCTCGGCCGAGCCGGCCGTCATCGAATAGGCACGGCGCGCCGCCTCAGCGTACGGGGACGGCCGAGAATTCTGCCCGTACCTTTTCCGTGTGCTCGCCGAGCGCCGGCACCGGGCCGTAGCGGCGCCCCTCGCGCCGGATGGCGGGGGCCGGATAGGACACCGGCCCCGACGGGCTTCCGACCGTGATGCGCCGCAGGTGCGGATGGCGAGCGAGCAGCGCCGGGTCGTTGACGCGGGCGAAGGCGATGTCGGCGGCGGCAAGCTTCGCCATCAGCTCTTCGACGTCGAGTGCGCCGAACACCGATTGCACCCGCGCGTCGGTCCGGGCGCGATGCTTCACCCGCTCGACATTGGTGGCGAAATCCGGATCGACGGCCAGCGCCTTGTCGCCGAGCACGCGTTCGGCAAACACGCGCCATTCGCGGTCGCTCTGGATCGAGATCAGGACGTCGGCGCCGTCGCGGCTGCCGAACACGCCGTAGGGCGCGATCGTCGGATGCGCGAGACCGAGCCGCTGCGGCGGCTTGCCGCCTTCGGTCTGCAGCAGCGGCACCGTCATCCAGTCGGCGATCGCGTCGAACATGGAAACGGAGAGCGCCGCGCCCTGGCCGCTGCGGCCGCGCGCGATCAGCGCTTCGAGGATCGCCTGATAGGCGTTCATGCCGGTGGCGTTGTCGACTACGGAGACGCCGACGCGCGAGGCGG
>CAZIGW010000039.1:0-3113 GCA_964538565.1 uncultured Hyphomicrobiales bacterium
CGTAAGAGGTGTTGTGGCGTCCGTTGAACATGAGCGTTTCCTGCGAAATGGTTCGTATGGTTCAATTTTGGATGTCGGAGCAAATAGGGGGCAATTCGCACTTGCCGCACGTAAGCATCAGCCGGCGGCTATGATCTTTGCTTTTGAACCGCTTGATGCTCCTGCTTCGCTGTTTAGGAGGATGTTTGGCAACGACAAAAAAGTGCATTTGATCAATAAGGCCCTCGGTAGCTGTCAGAAATTTCAGCAGATCAACATTTCGGAAAGAGACGATAGTTCGTCCTTGCTGCCTATCGGATCTGGCCAGACAGCGGTATTTCCCGGGACGGGTGCGATAGGAGCGGAAACGGTAGAAGTGACAACCTTGGATGCCGAGGCGCGTTCGTTGAATTTATGTTCGCCAGTGCTCCTCAAAATTGACGTTCAAGGTTTTGAGCTCGAAGTTTTAAGGGGCGCCTGCGAGTGTCTCTCACTCATCGAAAGTGTCTACGTGGAACTCTCATATCTTGAACTTTACACGGGACAGCCCCTGGCACATGAGGTGATGGACTGGTTGCGGGAGTATGGGTTTGTTGTTTCGGGGGTATACAATACCGTGTTCGCTGCTGATGGTCGCCCCGTACAATCTGACGTGTGTTTCCGGCGCATTCCCTGATCCTGCAAGTACTGCTAACTTGAGACCTTTTGTCTCTTTATGATAGCGGTAGATTGTTGACCTCTCTTTGAGACTTGACTAGCTCCTGCTGAGGACGTTGCCTTCAACATAATTGATTCGCGATCTGAGGGTAACCATAATGTCGAAGCGAATTCTCGTCTGCGGAGCAGGCGGTTTTATCGGTCACCATCTTGTTAGCCGCCTTGTCCGGGAAGGCAATTGGGTTCGCGGCGTCGACCTGAAATTTCCCGAGTATTCTGAGACTCATGCCGACGACTTTGCTATTGGAGACTTGCGGGACTACTCATTCGTCCGGGAGATTTTCGATCAAAAGTTCGACGAGATCTATCAACTGGCCGCCGACATGGGTGGTGCAGGCTACATTTTCACCGGCGAGCACGATGCCGCAGTGATGCATAACTCGGCGACGATCAATCTGAACGTGCTTGAGGCCGCGAAGAACAGAAACTGCAAGCGTATCTTTTACTCTTCGTCGGCTTGCATGTATCCCGAACACAATCAACGCGATCCTGAAAATCCCAATTGCAGCGAAGACAGCGCTTATCCCGCCGCGCCCGATAGCGAGTATGGCTGGGAAAAACTATTCAGTGAGCGCCTCTATTTTGCCTACGGACGCAATTATGGGATGGAGCCGCGGGTTGCGCGTTATCACAATATTTTCGGTCCTCAAGGCGCCTGGAATAATGGCCGGGAAAAAGCTCCGGCCGCTCTTTGCCGCAAGGTTGCCTTAGCAAAGGATGGTGGTGAGATTGATATTTGGGGCGACGGCAAGCAGACGCGTAGCTTTCTCTATATAGACGAATGCATCGAAGGCACACTGCGTCTGACCCGCTCCAACTGGCAAGGCCCGGTGAACATTGGGTCGGACTATATGGTATCGATCTCTCAATTGGTCGGAATCATCTGCGATGTGGCGGGAAAAAAGGTTCATCAAAGGAACATCCCAGGGCCAGTGGGCGTGCGTGGACGCAACTCAGATAACAAGCTGATCAAAGAAATGCTTGATTGGTCGCCAGATACCGACCTACGCAAAGGTATAGATGCGACATATAGCTGGATCAGCAATCAAATATTATCCAATTCCAGCAGCGGTTAGATACTCGGCAGTATCGACATTGAAGATCCTCGTTCACGATTGGTCCGGCCATCCATTTCAGATCGCGCTCAGTCGCGAACTCGCGCGCCGTGGGCACAATGTGATTCATGCTTATTTCCAGGGCGTTCAGGGGCCGAAAGGGCCGATGGAACGTCAGTCATCTGACGTCCCGAATTTTTCAATCGTCGGCCGAACCATGGCCGAGCCCTATGCGAAATACAATTTCATCAAACGATGGTCGCAAGAACGCAAATATGGTCGTGAGCTTGCGCAGTTCATTTTATCGGAGCGGCCTGACGTTGTGCTTTCGTCGAACACGCCGCTCGACGTTCAAAATGCCGCTCTGAAGGCGGCAAGATCGAGCGGCGGGATTTTCGTGTTCTGGCTCCAAGACATCATCAGCGTTGCGATGTCTACTCTGTTGCACAAGAAGCTCCCTTTTGTCGGCCATTTCATTGCGCGCTACTATTCCCACGTTGAGCGGTCATTGTTGAAGCGAGCTGATCATGTGGTTTGCATTTGTGACGATTTCGCGGATTTCGTGAGAGAGTGGGGCGTCGCGCCGAGCCATTGCAGCGTGATCGAGAACTGGGCTTCGCGCGAAGAAATAGTTCCGGTCTCAAAAAATAATTCTTGGAGTCGTGCATACGACTTGTTGGACAAAATCGTTTTTCTGTATGCCGGTACGCTTAGCATCAAGCACGACCCGAAAAAGCTCCTGCGGCTTGCTCAACGCAATGCCTCTAATCCGCATTTCAAGTTGGTCGTCGCATCCGAGGGCGTGGGCGCCGATTGGTTGAAACAACAGTGCGACGCGCTGAAGCTCAATTCGATTACAGTTTTGCCGTTCCAGCCGTACGAAATGCTAAGCGATATGCTTGGCAGCGCGGATGTTCTTGTGGCCCTGATCGAGCCTGATGCCGCCAAATTTTCCGTTCCTTCGAAGGTTTTAAGCTACATGGCCGCGGGACGCTCAATCCTGGTATCTGCGCCACCGGATAGCTTTGTATCACGGCTGATCAGGGACGTTGATGCCGGTCTTGTGAGCTCACCTGACACTTGCGACAAATTTGAAATCGCTGCCGCAACCTTAATTGAGCAGGCCGATTTGCGCAGAAAATATGCCGAAAATGCACGCCGATATGCGGAAAAAACCTTCGATTTACAAAATATCGCGGATCGATTTCTTTCTATTTTTGAGAACGCAAAACCTTATGCTCGTTGAGGACGTACGGTGCCTTGTGTGAATTTGATCTGATCCCTGAAATCTGGATCGTTTTTGGTTAGAGTTTTTCCGCTGGATTCCCAGGCTGGGAGGAGCGGAAGACGATGAAGGCATCG
>CAZIGW010000040.1:0-18563 GCA_964538565.1 uncultured Hyphomicrobiales bacterium
CTCCTCGGGCTCGATCGAAGCCTGGTGGTCTGGTCCCGGCAGGGTGCGATCGAGCGTGAGGTGCTTCTCGACGACGACGGCGCCGAGCGCGGCGGCGGCGATCGGCGCGGCGATCCCCTCGCTGTGATCGGAAAACCCGACGCGCAGGCCGAAGGCCTCGCGCAGTGTCTGCATGGCGCGCAAGTTGATCGTCCCGTAGGGCGCCGGATACTCGGTCGTGCACTGGAGCAGAATCACCCGCTCGCGCAGCAGGTCACGCGCCTCGGGCAGATTGCGCGCATCGGCGACCTCCTCGATGCGTCGCGGAGTGGGGCGGCCGAGATAACCCCAGGCGAGGAGATCGAGCGCGCGCGCGATCTCGTCAGGATCCGCCATGCCTGTGGACAGGATCGCGTGCCGGCCGCTGCGGCCGATCTCGAGCAGAAACGGGCCGTTGGTGATTTCGCCCGAGGGAATCTTGATCGTCGGCAGTCGCAGCCCGTCGATCAGAAATCGCAGGCTCTCCATGTCGAAGGGCGAGGACAGGAATTCGATGGCCCGCTTGCGGCAGCGATCGAGGAGAGCCTCGTGCGCTTGCGGCCCGATCTCGAGACGACGCAGCATCTCGATCTGCGGCTCGACCGCTCCGGTATTGCGCTTCTGATACTCCGCCATGGTGGCGCCGGCGGTCGCCAGGCGTTCCGCCGAGAACGTCTGGAACTTGATTGCATCGGCTCCCGCGTCGGCCGCCGCGTCGACGAGTTGCAGCGCGAGATCGAGCTGGCCGTTGTGGTTGACGCCGGCCTCGGCGATCACCGTCACGTGCGATGCGGGCTCGACTTTCGATTTGTTCGGCATGATGCCGCACGACCCATGCGGGACGGATCGTTGCTACGAGGCCCGTGCGAACCGGGCGTGATTGGCGAGAAAGTCCGCGTACGCGGCGTCGAGACCGGCGCGCAGGGGCGTCCGCGCCCGCCAGCCGAGTGCTGCGAGCTTCGACACGTCGAGGAGCTTGCGCGGCGCACCGTCCGGCCGCGACGTGTCGAACGTGAAATCGCCCGCGAACCCGACGACGTCCGCAACGGTCCTGGCGAAATCGGCGATGGAAACGTCCTCTCCGGTCCCGACGTTGAGAAGACCGGCATCGGAATAGTGCTTGAGCATGAACACGCAAGCGTCCGCCAGATCGTCGACGAACAGAAACTCGCGGCGCGGCGTGCCGCTTCCCCAGATCGTGACGGAGCGCGCTCCCGAAAGCTTTGCTTCGTGCAGTCGGCGGATCAGCGCGGCGGGCACGTGGCTGTGCTCGGGAGGGTAGTTGTCGCCCGGACCGTACGCGTTGGTCGGCACGGCCGAGATGAAATCGGCGCCATGCTGTCTGCGATAGGCCTCGCAGAGCTTGAGGCCGGCGATCTTGGCGACCGCAAACCATTCGTTCGTGGGCTCGAGCGGCCCCGTCAGCAGCGCGTCTTCCCGCATCGGCTGCGGCGCGTGCGCCGGATAGCTGCAGGACGATCCGAGGAAAAGCAGCTTGCGCACGCCGGTCTTGAAGGCGGCCGAGACGATATTGAGGCCGATCGCCAGATTGTCGGCGAGAAATTCGACCGGAAAGGAACTGTTGGCGAGAATGCCGCCTACCTTCGCCGCAGCCACCACGACCACGTCGGGCTTGCGTTCCTGCATGAAACGCTCGACCTCGTTCTGGCGCGTGAGATCGAGCGCATGGCGGTCCGCCGTCAGGATTTCGCAGTCTTCGGTTGCCAACCGGCGTACGAGCGCGGAGCCGACCATGCCGCGATGGCCGGCGACGAAAACGCGACAACCCTTGAGGTCGAAGCACGGCACAGGCACGGGGCACCCGAACTCGATGACGACGCTGCGGTCCGATTCGCGTCGGGCCGCCATGCTACCGCACTTCGGGTGACTCGGTCACCCGAACGGCAACGCATCGGAAGTCGCGGACGGATCGCGCCCGCGGTCGTGTCAGGCCGCGCTCACCGACAGTTCGTCGATGACGACGCGAACCTTGCGGCCGAGCAGGTCGAGCAGAACGGTGACCCGCTCCTCGTCCCGCATTCCCTCGAACAGGCCGAGGCAGGAATTGAATACTCCGTCCGTGATGCGCACGCGGTCGCCCGGCGCGAAACGCCGGCGTTCGAGCTGCACGAACCCGTTGACTTCGCGGCGCCGCAGGCTGTCAACCACGGCGCTCGCGAGCGGCACCGGCTCGTCGCCGTTGCACACGAGGCGAGCGACGCCGATCGTCGAGCGGATCGCGCCCCAGCGCTGGCGCGCCCGATCGATCGAGACGAAGAGGTAGCGGGGAAACAGCGGTGCGCCGACAATCTCGATCTTTCGAGCGTGACGACGCCGTTTGAGGTATCGCGGCAAGTAGAATTCGAAACCCTGGCGCTCGATGTGCGCCGCGGCCTTGGCCTCGGCGTGCACATGCGTCTGCACGACGTACCAGCGCGGTCCCTCTTCAAGCATGAATGGTGTCCCCGCGCGCAGACCGCCGCACGCCGAGCAGCGTCGGAGCCAACACCCTGTCGCGACCGAGCCGCACCCCGATGATCTCGAAGGTCTCGCGCGGCCGCTTCAATTCGGTGACGACAACGCCATCGAACGACGTCCGAATCTCCTCGAAATCCGTGACCACCGGCACGCCGACGAAAGTCGGCTGCGCGGCCCCGGCATCCACGACGGCCACGACCTCGACGCCGCTCTCGAGCGCGCACAGGCGGGCGATTTCGGCCAGGTCCGAAATGCCGGCGAGCACGATGCGCTTCCAGCCGCGCGTGCCGGCTTCGCGCAAGACCTCGGCGCAATCGGCGCGCGCACGACGGAAGAAGGAGAAGGAATAGGACAGATATTCGACGGTGAGGCGGGACTTCTCGGCAAAGCCCTGCGGAGTCAGGTAATAGGCGTAGCGCCGCGCGGGCGCTTCGCTCACCTTGACGAGACCCTTCTTGACGCAGCGCTTGAGGTACGCATTTACGAGACCCAGCGCGATGCCGAGCTCGGAGGCAAGCCGCCGCTGCGACTGCCCGCCATCGCGGTCGACGGATTCGAGCAGCCCCAGCATGATGCGAGCCGTCTCGACGTCTTCGCCCTGATTGGTGCTTGACATGGACGCCCTTCCCCGCTGAATTCTTACGGCGTTCACAGCATGAACGTCAAGCTTCATGTTCAGCCCATGAACACGATTAAGTCCCTGAAGGATTGAGAGTTTTCAGGATGGGCCGGAGGTGTTGCCGTTGCGTCCCACGATGATGCGTCGGGTCAACCCCGCCGTCCAGGCGTGATCGTCGGCCTGAGCCTTTGCGGGGTCGAGGACAGGGGACACAGGGGAGCACGACGCTGACGCCACGGCGCGGCGCGATGCTGGAACGGGATGAATTTTCTGCGAAATGCCGTCCCGAACGCCTCCTTCAGCCCGCGCCTTGTCCCGGCTGACAACCACTCCCCACTTTTCGGGATCATGCGGCTTGTCCGGTGCATGATCCGATCCGAAAACCGGTCCCCACTTTTCGGGATCATGCTCTGATGTGCGGCATCGCCGGGGCGTTCGCGATTGACGGTCGCCTGCGCGACGTCGATCCGGCCGCGAGCGCGTTGCGCATGGCCGATGCGCTGGCCCACCGCGGTCCGGACGGCCGCGGAGCCTGGGGCGATGCGAACGTTGGGATTGGCCTCGGCCATCGCCGCCTGTCGATCATCGACCTTTCGCCGACGGGCGCTCAGCCGATGACGTCCGCTGACGGACGCTACGTCATCAGCTACAACGGCGAGGTTTACAACTTTCCCGAGCTGCGCGCCGAGCTCGAGGCGCGCGGCCACCGGTTTCGCGGCACGTCCGACACCGAGGTGATGCTCGCGGCCTGCGTCGAATGGGGCCCGGAAGCGGCGGTGCGGCGGTTCGCCGGCATGTTCGCCTTCGCGCTGTTCGACCGGCGGACCCGCACGCTTCGGCTGGTGCGCGACCGGCTGGGCGTGAAGCCGCTCTACTGGGCGATCTCCGACGGCATTCTGCTGTTCGGCTCCGAATTGCGCGCCCTCATGGCTCACCCGGCCTTCCGGAAGGAAATCGACCGCGAGGCGATCGCCGCCGTCGTTCGCTATAGTTACGTTCCGGCGCCCGCCACGGTGTTTCACGGCACGCAAAAGCTGCCCGCCGGCTCGATCCTCACGGTGCAGCCGCACGCGCAGCCGCGCATCGAGCCCTATTGGCGCCTCCTCGACGTCCTTGCCCGCAAGGCGGAACCATGCGGCGCGCAAGAGGCCGTCGAGCGTCTCGACGCCCTGCTTCGCGCCTCGGTGCGCCGGCGCATGATCTCCGATGTCCCGCTCGGCGCCTTTCTATCCGGCGGAACGGATTCCTCCGCCGTGGTAGCGGCCATGCAAACGGTGTCGAACCGCCCCGCCCGCACCTTCACGATCGGGTTTTCCGATGCGGCCTACGACGAAACCGCGGCCGCGCGGGAAACCGCCCGTCATCTCGCCACCGATCACACCGAAGTCATGCTTGAACCCGGCGCCGCGGTCGATCTCGTGGCCAATGCGGCCGACTGGTTCGACGAGCCCTTCGCTGACGCCTCGCAATTGCCGACCTACCTGGTTGCGCAAACGACACGCCGTTACGTCACCGTGGCCCTGTCGGGTGACGGCGGCGATGAATTGTTCGCCGGCTATCCAAAATATGGCCTGCTCGCGCGGGTGTGGCGCGGCCTTGGGCCGGCGCCGCGGCCGCTGCGCCGTGCGATCGGCGGGATGATGGAAGCCTTGCCCGAACGCCTGCTGCGTGCGGCTGCTTCGATTGTCCTCGACGCCGGTCGCGCGGAACGGATCGGAGAGAAGATGCGGCGGCTCGGGGCGGCGGTTGCCGCGCCGAGCGATGCGGACGCCGCCCTGGCGCTTGCGGTGGTCGGATTCGGCGACGCCTCGCTGGTCGAGGGAGCGAGCGGCAAGCTGCGCCCGAGCGTGCCCGGCGAATTGTGGGCGCTTCAGCCGGATCTGGTATCCCGCATGCAATCTCACGACACGCTCACCTATTTGCCGGACGACATTCTGACCAAGGTCGATCGCTGCACGATGGCGGTGTCGCTCGAAGCACGCGAACCGCTCCTCGATCACGAGCTCGTCGAATTTGTCTGGTCGCTCCCCGCCGCGGTCCGTCGCGGCGACGGCACCCCGAAGTCCCTGCTCCGCGGCGTGCTCAAGCGCTACGTGCCTCCGGCATGTCTCGACCGGCCGAAGCGCGGATTTTCCGTTCCGCTCGGCGCCTGGCTCAAGGGGCCGCTGCGTGATTGGGCCGAGGATCTCGTTTCGCCCACGAAACTGGCGTCAGTCGGATTGTTCGATGCGGCGCGGGTCCGTCGCCTGTGGGATCGCCACCTCCGCGGACGAGAGGAAAACGCGACGGGGCTTTGGAACGTGCTGATGATCCAGGCGTGGGCGCACCGGTGGGCCCGATAATGTCCTCCGACACAAAGCGTGACGCACCCCAAAGGCGCGATGCGCCTGTGCGTCTGCTCTACGTGGTGTCGGAGGACTGGTATTTTCTCTCGCATCGCCTGCCGATGGCACGCGCGGCGCGCGCGGCCGGATTCGAGGTTCACGTCGCGACCAACCTCAAGGAGGGCGGACGGGCGATCGTCGAGGAAGGCTTCACGCTGCACCCGGTGCCCTTCGCGCGCGGACGACTCTCGCCGCGCGCGGCGCTCGCCACGATCCGGGCGCTGCGCCGGGTGCATCGGACGGTCTCGCCCGCGATCGTGCATCATGTCGCGCTGCAGCCGACGGTGTTCGGCCTGATCGCCGCGGTGGGGCGTCCGGTCGCCTCGGTCAACGCGATCACCGGGCTCGGGCACACCTTCATCGCCGATAGTGTCAAGGCACGCCTGCTGCGCACGGCGATCGGGACCGTGCTTCGCAGCCTGCTCGCTCGCGAAGGCGCGGTTGCGCTGGTGCAAAATCCCGACGACCGCGATCTCCTTGCCCAGATCGGCATCAAGGCGGAGCGGATCGTTCTTATCCCGGGGTCGGGCGTCGATGTCGAGCGGCTGCGTCCGGCCCCCGAGCCCTCCGGCCCGCCGACCGTCGCGTTCGTCGGCCGGCTGCTCGAGGACAAGGGCATTCGTGTCCTCGTCGCGGCGCATCGCCTCGTGCGCGCCAGGGGACTCGCTCTCGAACTCCTCATCGCCGGCACGCCCGATCCGGCGAACCCCGCCTCGGTCTCGTCCGAAGAGGCCGCCGCCTGGGGACGCGAGCCCGGCATCACCTGGCTCGGGCACGTCGCCGACATCGCGACGGTGTGGGAACGCGCGCATATCGCCGTCCTGCCCTCGCGGCGCGAGGGACTGCCGAAAAGCCTGCTCGAAGCGGCCGCCTGCGGCCGGCCGATGGTCGCAACCGATGTCCCCGGATGTCGCGAAGTGGCACTTGAGGGAAAGACGGGGCTCCTCGTTCCCCCGGATGATGCCGAGGCGCTGGCGTCCGCCATCGAGAAACTTGCCAACGCGCCGGAACTGCGCGGACAATTCGGCGCCACCGCGCGCGTGCTCGCCGTGGAACGTTTCTCGGCCGAAGCGATCGGCCGCGCGGTCGTGGAACTCTATGAACGGCTGAACTCGAAACACGCCGGGGCGCCCACATAAAGTTTCGTTGCAGCGAACAACAATTCAAGATCCATGCGGATAGCGTCGCAGTCCGGATTGTCTGGACCGCCTCGCTCCGGTATGACGGGAGGATCCCGCGGATGGGGACGGGTCAGGCCAGTGAGCACACAAGTCGGCGCTGTTCTTTCGAGTGAGGCCGATCTTCCGGCGCACCCGCGCGTCAGGCTGCTTCGGCGCAGCCTGGTCAACCTGCGGACCAGCCTCACCTGGGCCTGGCTCGACGTCGTCTGCCAATACCGGCGCTCGAAGGTCGGGCCGTTGTGGGAGACGATCAACGTCGCGGTGCTGATTGTCGGCCTGACCGTCGTCTCGTCGGGACTTTTCGGCGGCGATATCCAGCAATTTATCGGCTATATCGGCCTCGGCATCATCATCTGGTCCGTCATCTCAACCACCGTGCTCGAAGGTTGCGGCACGTTCGTCCGAAACGCCGGGCTCATCCTGAGTTCCAACATCAGCGTCGACCTCTATGTCGGCCGCACCGTGTTCAAGACCTTCATCACGTTCGGGCACCACATCGCGCTCTATCTCATCGGGGTCCTGCTCGGATTTGTCCCGCTGACCTGGACCGGACTCCTGGTCATCCCCGGCCTGGCGCTCGTCTTCATCAACAGCATCTGGGTCGTGACCGTGCTCGCGCTCGTGTGCGCACGCTTCCGCGACGTCGAACTGATCGTGCGCAATCTGCTCCAGCTCGCCTTTCTGGTGACGCCGGTGTTCTGGAACTACCAGCAGATTGCAGCCAATCGCCGCTTCATCGTCGACTACAATGTCCTGTTTCACTTCATCCAGGTCGTGCGACTGCCTCTGCTCGGAGAGGTGCCAACAGCCCGCACCTATCTGATTGTCGCCGCGACCACGGTAGTCGGCTATGCGATCGCCGGCCTGGCTTATCGCGGAATGCGCCGGAAGCTGGCGTTCTTTGTCTAGGCCGCGGCTGGAGGGTCGCCCGTGACGCACATCCGGCTTCGGAACGTCAGTGTCCGCCTGCCGATCTACGACAGCCATTCTCTCCGGCTGATCCGACTCCCGTCGTTCGGATCCGCCAAGGTCGGCACGCAGACGGTGAGCCACGCCGGCCGCGTGATGATCATGCACGCCTTGAACGACATCAGCCTGGATCTCGCGGATGGCGATCGCGTCTGCCTGATGGGGCCGAACGGCGCCGGCAAGACCACGCTGCTGCGCCTGATTGCGGGAATCTATCCGCCGAGCGACGGCGCAATCGAAGTCGTCGGCAAGGTGTTCGCTCTGCTCGGCGGCAACATGGTATTGAATCAGGATGCCACCGGATACGAAAACATCCGTCTTGTTGCCAATCTGCACCATTGGCCGAAAGACCAGATGTCGGCCTACGTCCGCGACATCGAGGAATTCACCGAACTCGGCGAGTATCTTTCGCTGCCGACGCGGATCTATTCCGCCGGCATGCAGGCGCGCCTCGCATTCGCGATCGCGACGACGCAATCGCCCGATATCCTGCTCATGGATGAAGGCATTGGCGCCGGCGATGCCCATTTTCAGGAGAAGGCGCGCGAGCGCGTGCGAAAGTTCATGGGCGCCGCTCGCATTGTGGTGCTCGCCTCGCACTCGATCGAACTGTGCCGGGCGCTTTGCAGCAAGGCAGTTCTGCTGTCGAAGGGTCGCAGCGTCTTCTTCGGCGACATCGACGAGGCCTTTCATCAATACGCGAAATCGGCCTGACGACGAGTGGTACAAACGCGCGCGGTCATACGATCACATACGTGCGCCATGCACAGCCGATCTCGTTTGATCTTGAATCGTTGCTCGCCCGTGTCTGATCATGTTAAGCCTTCATCGTCGGCTGCTCGCAGATCCGGGACGGCTCGGGGCTCATCTTGAGGGGTGGACGTCAGCGCCATGAACGAGCACCTACGATCCATCGCCGACACGCTGCCGACCTGTGACATCGCTCGCCTGTATCGGGCCATGCGCCGAATTCGGCGCGTCGAAGAAGAGATCGAGCGGCTCTATCCGACCGACAAGATCAAGAGCCCGGTACACCTCTCGATAGGGCAGGAAGCCGCCGCGGTCGGCGTGTGCGACGCGCTGCGCGCCGATGATGTCGTTTTTGCCACATACCGGGGACACGCCGCCTATCTGGCGAAAGGCGGCGACATCAAGCGAATGGTCGCCGAGCTCTACGGCAAAGCCTCCGGATGCGGCGCGGGGAAGTCGGGATCGATGCACCTGATCGACGTCGCCGCCGGCGTGATGGGAACGTCGGCGATCGTCGGTACGACCATTCCTCAGGCGGTGGGCTACGCCTTCGCGCTCAAGACGGACAAATCCGATCGAGTGGCTGTTTCGTTCTTCGGCGACGGTGCGACCGAAGAGGGAGTTTTTCACGAAAGCATGAACTTCGCGGCGCTCAAGCGGCTGCCGGTCCTGTTCGTCTGCGAAAACAACCTCTACGCGATCCACTCGCATCTGCGCGACCGTCACGCCAACACCGATTTCTGCGCGCGCGCACGGAGCTACGGAATGGCGGCGGAGCGCGTCGCCGGCAATGATGTCCTGGCTTTGCGCCACGTCGTCAGCGACATCCTGCCGCGAATCCGCAGCGGAGAAGGTCCGCACTTCATCGAGATCGAGACCTACCGGTTTGCCCGTCACGTCGGCCCGGGCGGCGATCTCGACCTGCGTTATCGCACAAGAGAGGAGTTCGACGCCTGGCGCGATCGAGACCAGATAGCGCGGCTCGAAGCATTGCTGCCGCCGCCGGATCGCGAGCGCATCCAGGCCGAGATCGAATGCGAGATCCGCGACGCCTTTGCTTTTGCGGAGGCAAGCCCCTTCCCGGACGACCACGAACTCTTCGAGCACATCTTCCATGAATGAGCGTGCCACGGCCGGACGCGATCGCGAGCTGACCTACGCCCAGGCGCTGTACGAGGCAGCCGCCCAGGAGATGGATCGCGACCCGAAGGTGTTCGTGTTCGGGCTCGGGGTCGACGATCCGCTCGGCATGTACGGAACGACGCTCGATCTGCACAAGCGCTTCGGCCCGGATCGCAATTTCGATACCCCGCTCTCGGAAGACGCGATGACGGGTTTCGCGGTCGGCGCCGCCCTCGCCGGCATGCGCCCCATTCACGTGCACCAGCGGATGGATTTTCTGATGCTGTGCATGAACCAGCTGGTGAACGTCGCCGCCAAGATGAGCTACACGTTCGCCGGGGCGGTCAGGGTTCCCATGGTGGTGCGCGGGATCATCGGGCGCAGCTGGGGACAGGGTCCGCAGCATTCGCAATCCCTTCATTCCTTCTTCATGCACGTCCCGGGCCTCAAGGTCGTGGCCCCCACGACACCGCACGACGCCAAGGGCTGCATGATCGCGGCGATCCGCGACAACAATCCGGTGGTCTTCATGGAACACCGGATGCTGTACGGAATCAGAGGCATCGTCCCGGAGCAGCCCTACGAAGTGCCCTTTGGGCGCGCCCGGGTTCTCGCCCAGGGCGATCACATCACGATCGTCGCGATCAGCCACATGGTGGTCGAGGCGTTGCGCGCCCGGTCCCATCTCGAACGCGTCGGCATCCGCGCGGAGGTCATCGATCCGGTCAGCCTCGCGCCGCTCGACATCGAGACCATCTTCCGATCGGTGGAGCGGACGGGGCGGCTTCTCGTCGTCGACAACGATTGGACCAATTGCGGCGCGTCCGCTGAAATCGTCGCGGCCGTCATCGAGCGGTCCGCCGAGGGCCGCACGCCCAAGGTCGCGCGAGCCGGTTACGCGGCCACGCCCTGCCCGACGACCAAACCGCTCGAGACTCTCTATTACCCCAACGGACGCACGATCGCCGCCAAGGCGTTCGCGATGATCAAGGGCGACGGCGAGAGCTGGATGCCCGAGGGGGGCGAAGCCACGGAAGTCTCGGAGTTCAAGGGACCGTTCTGATCATGAATGCTGACGATCCCCTCCTCGCCAACGTGCATGCGGCCATCGAGGCGTATTGCGCCGCGCACCACGATTTCCGTTTCAAGCCGAACGACCCGAAGGTCCGGCTGCACGAGCCGACGTTCTCGGCCGACGAGATCAAGGCCGCGGTCGACGTGCTGCTCTCGACCAAGGTGACGATGGGCCCGAAGGTCAAGGCCTTCGAGCGCGAATACGCGGACGCCTTCGGCTTCAGGCACGCGGTCATGAACAACTCGGGCTCGTCGGCCAATCTGCTGGCTGTCGCGGCCCTGGTGAACCCCTCCTCACCCGAGCGGCTGAAGCCGGGCGACGAGGTGATCGTCCCGGCGCTGTCGTGGTCGACCACAATATGGCCGCTGGTGCAATGCGGCCTCGTCCCGGTCATCGTCGACATCGATCCGGCGACGCTCAATATCGATCCGGGCGAGGTCGAGCGGGCAATCTCGCCGCGCACGCGCGCGGTGATGCTGGTGCACGTCTACGGCAATCCATGCGATCTCGCCGCCATCCAGGAGATCTGCCGGCGGCGTGGTCTGCAGCTCATCGAGGATTGCTGCGAGGCGCTGGGCGCCGAGTACGACGGCAGGCCGGTCGGCCGGTTCGGCTGCGTCGGGACGTTCAGCTTCTATTTCTCGCACCACATGACGACGCTCGAAGGCGGCATGTGTGTGACGGACGACTTCGAACTCGCCGAGGTCATGCGTGCGCTCCGTGCCCACGGCTGGACGCGCGAGCTGGAAGACCGCGACCGCTATCTCAAACAGTACCCGGACATCGACCCGCGCTTCCTGTTCGTCAATGTCGGCTACAACCTGCGAGCGACCGAGCTGCAGGGGGCGTTCGGAACCGTGCAGTTGCCGAAACTGCCCGGGTTCGTCGAGCGGCGGCGTGCCAATACGGCCGCGTGGCGCAGGGATCTCGCGCGCTGGTCGGAGTTCTTCCAGTTCCAGGACGAAACGGACAAGGGCCGTTCCTCCTGTTTCGGCTTTCCCATGACGGTGAAGGGCGACGCTCCGTTCCAGGTGCGCGAATTCATGACCTTCCTGAACGAAGCCGCCATTGAGACGCGTCCCATCATCGCCGGAAACATCGCCAGCCAACCGGCGATGAGGCAATTCGAGCACCGCGTGTCCGGCGACCTGGCGAACGCGACGCGTGTCATGCGCGGAGGCGTCACCTTCGGCAACCACCAGGCTGTCGATGCCACGGCGCGCGACTACGTCACCGAACAGGTGTATGCTTTCATGAAGCACAAGGGGATCGCATAGTCGGTGACGACAGTGGGGCAGCGGACTGATTTTCGGGGCGGCCGACCATGAGCAAGCCGCGTGCGCTGATCACCGGGATTTCCGGGATGGTCGGCTCGCATCTGGCCGAGTATCTGCTCGCCAACACCGACTGGGACATCTACGGCATGATCCGTTGGCGCAGCCCCCTGGACAACCTCGAGAGCATTGTCGGGCGGGTCAATCGCGGCGATCGCTGCGCTTTCCTCTATGGCGACCTGCGCGACACGCTGGCGGTCCAAGACGTCGTGCGCAAGGCGGCGCCGGACTACGTCTTTCATCTCGCGGCGCAGAGCTTTCCGCGCACGAGCTTCGAATCCCCGCTCGACACCTACGATACGAACATTCAGGGCACGGCCCGCGTGCTCGAGGCGCTGCGCCTCTACAATCCCCGCGCGATCATCCACGTCTGCTCCTCGTCCGAAGTGTTCGGGCGCGTCCCGAAGGACAAGCTGCCGATCGGCGAGGAATGCAGCTTTCACCCCGCCTCCCCCTACGCGATCTCGAAAGTCGGCACCGATCTGATCGGACGGTACTACGCGGAAGCATACGGCATGACGGTGATGACGACCCGCATGTTCACCCATACGGGTCCGCGCCGCGGCGACGTCTTCGCCGAATCGACCTTCGCCAAGCAGATCGCCATGATCGAGCAGGGCCTGATCCCGCCGGTGGTGAAGGTGGGCAATCTTCAGTCCCTGCGGACCGTGGCCGATGTCCGCGACGCCGTGCGGGCCTATCATCTGCTTGTCACGGTCGATCCCCAAGCTGGCGCCTACTACAACATCGGCGGCGCGTTCAGCTGCACGGTGGAACACATCCTCAAGACGTTGATCGGGATGTCGCCGAAGGCCGACATCATCCGGGTCGAGGTCGACGCCGAGCGGCTGCGTCCGATCGATGCCGATCTGCAGGTTCCCGATACGAGCAAGTTTCGCGCACATACTGGCTGGGCTCCGGAAATCCCGTTCGAGGTGACGATGGCCGACTTGCTCGAATATTGGCGCCGGCGCGTCGCGCGCGAGGGCGACCGGCTGCTGACGAGGTGATCCGTGGCGGCGCGCGCGCCCGGCCGACTCGACGCCATCGTGCTCGCGGGCGGCCAGGGCAGCCGGCTGCGCGCGGCCCTGCCGAATCGGCAGAAGGTGACGGCGCCGGTCAACGGCCGGCCCTTTCTCGCTCGATTGATCGACTGGCTCGCAAGCGCGGGAGCCGATCGCGTCGTGCTGGCGGCGGGGCACCGGTCAGCCGACGTGCAGGAGGTGGTCGACGCGTATCCCGGGTCCGGGCCGGAATTGCGTCTTTCGATCGAGCCCTGCCCGCTCGGCACCGCCGGCGCGGTGCGGCTCGCCGCACAACAAACCGAGAGCGATCCGGTTCTGGTGCTCAACGGCGATTCATTCGCCGACATCGATCTCGCGGCGTTCCGCGCATTCCATGCCGATCGCCAGGCCGAGGCGTCGCTCGCGCTGGTGCCGTCGCCCGCAGGTGACCGCTATGGTTCGGTAGACGTCGACGCGACCGGGAGCGTTCTGTCCTTCCGCGAGAAGTCGGCAAGACTTCGAGAGGCCGCGGCAATAAATGCCGGTATTTATCTATTTCGTCGCGAAATGCTCGCTCGACTTCCAGAAAGATATCCACTGAGTCTGGAGCACGATGTTTTTCCGCGTTTGATAGGCTCTCGCTTCTATGCAATGCTTTTCAGAGTCAAGTTCATCGATATCGGCACTCCAGAATCGTTGCAGGCGGCCGCCCAGTTCTTCGGGGTCGGGGGGATATCGACGTGATCATCAGCCGTACGCCCTACCGCGTCTCGTTCTTCGGCGGAGGAACGGATTATCCGGTCTGGTTCCGCGAGCACGGCGGCGCCGTGCTCGCAGCCGCGATCAATCACTATTGCTACATCACGTGCCGATTCCTGCCGCCGTTTTTCGACCATGCCAATCGCATCGTCTGGTCGAAGATCGAGCTGGTGAACGACCAGGCCCAGATCGAGCATCCGGCCATCCGGGCGGCCGTGAAGCTTCTCGACCTCGAAGAAGGTCTCGAATTGCACCACAGCGGCGACCTGCCGGCCCGGTCCGGCCTCGGGTCCAGTTCGGCCTTCGCCGTCGGCCTTCTGCATGCGCTCTACACGCTGCGTGAACAGGACGTCTCGAAAAAGGAGCTCGCCGAGAAGGCTATTCACCTCGAGCAACACCTGCTCGGCGAGAGCGTCGGCGTTCAGGACCAGATTCAGACGGCCTTCGGCGGCCTCAACCGGATCGAAATCAGCCCGGACGGCTCGTTCGACGTAAAGCCTCTTGCCCTGTCCGATGAACGGCTGGACGAGCTCGAAGATCATCTCCTGCTGTTCTACACGGGCGTCGCCCGCAATGCGTCTGACGTTGCGGCAGACCAAGTCCGTGCCATCCCGAACCACAAGACGGATCTCCTGGAGATGCGCCGGCTGGTCGACGAGGCCACGGCCGTGCTGCTCGACGGCGACCTGACGGACTTCGGCCGGCTCCTGCACGAAAGCTGGCAACTCAAGCGGCGGCTTTCGGACCGGATTGCCCCGGATTTCGTCAACGAGATCTACGAGCGCGCCCGGCGGGCGGACGCCATCGGCGGCAAGCTTCTGGGCGCCGGGGGCGGCGGATTCATGCTGTTCGTGGTCCGGCCGGAAGATCAGATGAACGTGCTCAACGCGCTGCACGAGCTCCTGCTCGTGCCCATCCAGTTCGACTGGACCGGCACGCAGCTCATCTTCAAATCCGTGCCGCGTTACACGCGGACCGCCCATCAGCGGCGTGACTATGCCCGCTACTATGTGGGC
This sequence comes from uncultured Hyphomicrobiales bacterium, assembly GCA_964538565.1. Lineage (GTDB taxonomy): Bacteria > Pseudomonadota > Alphaproteobacteria > Rhizobiales > Xanthobacteraceae > CAYVBN01. The sequence continues at coordinate 14,710 of CAZIGW010000040.1, forward strand.
GAGAGCATCGGCGAGCATCCGGAGGGTCTGCCCACCATCCACTGGCCGGTCGATCACCCAAGCAGCACCATCGCCAACGGCAGGGCCTGGCCAACGGACGACATCTCGCCCCTGAGAAGCGCGGCTCTCGCGCGCGCCCGGTCGAGAAAGATCATCTCGGACGTCTCCAGGTCGTCCGAATTGGGCGCCGACATGCGTGCCACGCCGCGGGCGTGGAAGAAGTGATGATAAGCAAAGCCGTAGGTGCAACTGGTGTGAAAATTCGCGAGTTCCCGCCACTCCCCTGACGCGTATCCCGTCTCCTCCAGCAGCTTCCGCCGGGCCGCCACGAGCGGCAGTTCCCCCGCTTCGATCCGACCGCCCGGCAGGCTGAGCGCCACGCGACGGATCCCGTGGCGATACTGCCGAAGCAGCAGGAATTCGCCGGCCTCGGTTTCCGCTACGATGCTCGCGAAGGTGCCGGCCTCGACCTGGTGGTAGTCCTCGACGATCCGCCCGTCCTGAAGCCTCACCTCCTCGACGGCCACTTCCAGAAATGGCGGCGCCGAATAGACGACACGCCGCGAGCGAACTTCCCAAGCATCATCCATCCGAAATCCTCGTCGGGTTCCTTTCGTTGACGGATCACCGACCGGGTCATCGCGCGCGCCCCGTCAGCGACGGCGATCTCAGCCGCGCACGAAGAACTGGTGTGTGCGGTTGAGCTGCAGGACCGCCTCGACAGCCGGGGCCGGCAGCGGCCCGAGACGGCTCGCCGCGGCGTTCTCGTCCACCTCCGCCGGCTTGAGCATCCCGGGGATCACCGTCGAGACGGCCTCAAACGAGAGACAGAAGCGCAGCGCGGCCTGGGCCGGCGTCGATCCGGGCGGTCGCGGGACCGCCTCCATGACGCTGTCGGCGCCGGCGCACCAGGCCTTGATCTGCTCCGGCTTCCACCCGAGGCGATGGTCTCCGGGCGGGAATACGGTGTCGGGCCGCACGGCGCCGGACAGGAATCCGAAGCAGAGGGGCGTGCGCGCAATGATGCCGATGCCCCGTTCGCTCGCGGCATCGAGCAGCCCGCATTCCACGGCGCGGACATCCATCATGTTCAGGTTCACTTGCAGCACCGCCGGCCGCGCCCCCTGCAAGGCCGCCAGAGCGTCCTGAGGCGAACGCATCGACAATCCCCAGGCCCGGGTCTTGCCCTGCCGGACAAGCCTCTCCAGGGCGGCGATGACGTCCTCGCGCGAGATCGTCGCCGGGTCCGGATTGTGGAGTTGCAGGATGTCGACGTAGTCGCTCCGCAGCCGCAGCAGGCTCTGCTCGCACGAATGGACGATGGTCTCCGGGCTGAAATCGGGCCGGCTGTTCCAGTGCGTGAACCCCGCCTTGGTGGCGATCACGACCCGGTCGCGAAAAGCCCGGAACTCGCGGCCGATCAGGCTCTCGCTGTGGCCGTAGCCGTAGACACTCGAGGTGTCGAAGAACGTGATCCCCGCTTCGTATGCGCGCCGCAGGGCCGCGGCCGAGACCGCGTCATCGGTGACGCCGTAGGAGGTCAGGCCCTCGGTCGCCCCGCCAATTCCCCAGGCGCCGAATCCGATCTCCGAGACCTCGATCCCGCTGTGCCCGAGCCGACGATAGTTCATTGTGCGTGAGGCCCCGGTCTCGCGTGTCGCATGACGGGAGGAGGATGTTCCGATCCCCAGGATTGGGAAGGTGCTCCAGACTTCGCAAGTGGTCGCATTTTCCGCGCGAACCGGGGTCCGCTTCGGGAGGACGCTCTAGTAGTGGCCGGCGAGTTCCCTCTCCAGCATGTCGGCGCGGTTCTCGTAGAGATAGGCGCCTTTCTTGTTGCCCCACCAGACCACTTCGCGGCACCAGGCCTGGAAATCGTCGTACGGCTTCGCCGAGCGGTTCACCGTGACGATCACCGGCCGTGCCGCCAGGGTCGCCGGCTCGCCGTTGCGCGTGCGCGTCCAGAAACCGAGCAGGTCGTAGCCGAGCCGAAGCGTCAGGTCGTCGCGAACGAACGGCTGGCGCACGAGCGCGCGATTGAGCCTCACCGCCTCCTCGATCGCGGCGACCGGCGCGTCCGGCTTGATCCGGCGCACCAGGGACAGGAGCAGCGAGCCGGCCTCGCGATAGAACGCGTCGAGGTTCCGCTCCGCCGTCAGCTTGATGAAGACATACTCGTCGGCCGGCCAGTAGATGCCGAGGTATTCCTCGGAGAAGACATACTCGGGCCCGCCCCGCTGGATCGAATGCGCCTCCGCGTCGAAGAACGCGGAAATGCCGGCGATCGTCGGATAGCTCTGCGCGTCCGCGCCCACGAATGCCTCGATCATTTCCCGATAGCCGAGGCCGGTGACGCCGTGCGCGAGGAGAAGCGGAATCTGGAACAGCTTGTCGAAATGCAGGAGCGCGGTCATCCAGCAGAACACGCGCGTCTTGCGCCAGTCCGCCGCCGGCATGGCGGCGGTCGCGACCACGAGGTCCTGCACCTCGTGCACGTCGTCGTCGAGCTCGACGCGCTCGCCATGGATGTTGATGATCTTCGATTCGACGGTCACCATGCCGAACTCGGCCTGGTAGGCCGGATCGCCCATCTCGGCGTTCGGCAGGATCGACAGGTTGTTGAACTGGATACGGTTGTGCTGACCGCTCCTGATCAACAGGTCGACCCCGCGCACGAAGGACTCATAGGTCTCGCCCGGAAGGCCGAGAATGAGATCGGAATAGGTCTCGACCCGGTCGCGCGTGAAGCGGCGCTGGAGCTCCATGTAAGTTTCGAGCGAGATGTTGTCGCGCTTGATCGACTTGAGCGTGACGGGATCGACGCTCTGCATCGAGAGCGCGACGCCCTTGTTCAGCCCGGCGTCGGAGAGGATCTTCTGCGTCTCGTAGGCCCGCTCGGTGGCATTCTTGGTGTTCTGCACCGACAGCGCCCGCGGAAAGCCGGTATCTCTCTTGACCTTGGCCACATAGCGCGCGATCTCGATGTCGCGCTTCTGGATGCCGAAGTTGGCATCGCAGCAGAACACGTATTCGATGCGATTTTGCGCGAACCAGTCGACTTCGCGAAAAAGCCGCTCTTCGCCGAACTTCGTGACCTTCCCGGCCGTCGCCGAACCCCAATCGCAGAAGGTGCAGCGGAACGGGCAGCCGCGGTTCGTCTCCCACAGCCCGATCCAGCTTTCCTGCGGGTTGGCGGCCATCAGCCGGTCGAACGCGCCCTCGAGAAAGGGCGACGGCACCTCGTCGAGGTTGCGGAAACGCTCGCCGTTGGGATTGCGGACGAAGGAGCCGTCGGGCGCGAGGAAGCTCACGCCCGGCAATGTGTCCCAATCGCGGTCCGGAAAGCCCTCGACGATGCGCAGGAACGTCTCCTCACCCTCGTTGTGGACCGCGATGTCGATGAACGGGTTGGCGCGCAGGAAGCTCTCGGGCCGATCCGGCACGTGCGGGCCGCCAAAGACGACGAGCACCTCCGGACGGCGCGCCTTCAGGCGGCGTGCGATCTCGAGCGAGATGCGGCCGTTCCAAACGTAGGTGCTGAACCCGACGAGGTCGGCGTCTGCGAGCTGCTCGACCGCGTCGGCGATGCGGATGCGCCGGTAGATCGGCAGCAGGAAACGATAGCGGCGCGGATCGGCGGCCCGGTACTCGACGTAGGTCTGCAGCAGGGCGGCCGAATACGGAAGGTAGTTCTGACCGGAGAACGAGTTGTTGATCTGGACGAGTCCGATCGTCACCGCGTCCGCCGCCTGCTCGCTCGGGGCGGGCCGGGACGCCATCGCGGGCCTGGATTCACTCCCGGAGCGAACGCCTGGTCCCATCCCCTGCTTCCCCCAAGATCGTCGAGACCGAAC
>CAZIGW010000041.1:0-3043 GCA_964538565.1 uncultured Hyphomicrobiales bacterium
GCGGGTAGTAATTGATGCTGACGATGTGCGCGAGGTCGCCGTAGAGGTCCGGGTACAGGTCGGGCTGCAGGATGTGATCGAGCACGCCCTTCTTGCTGACTTCCTTGCAGCGAAAGCTCCCCGGATCATCGAGCACCTCGCCGTCGCGATTGCCCAGGATGTTCGTCGAGTACCAGCCGCGCACGCCGAGCATGCGGGACTTCAGGCCCGGCGCGACGATCGTCTTCAGCAGCGTCTGTCCGGTCTTCAGGTCTTTGCCAGCGAGTGGCACCTGCCGCTCGCGCGCGAGCTCCTGCAGCGCCGGCGTATCCACGCACAGGTTCGGCGCCGCGTTGGCAAAGGGCAGACCTTCGGCGATGGCCGCGTAGGCGTAGATCATGCTCGGTGAGACGGCCGGGTCGTCGCGATCCAGCGCGCGTTCGAAGCGCACGGCGTTCTGATGAGCGGCCGTGGGGTCGGCATAGCACTCGGTGCTGCCGCACCAGATCATCACCGCGCGCTCGAGAGCGTGCTCGCGCATGAAGTCGCGGATGTCGGCGCGCACCTGTTCCGCGAGCTCGCGCTTGCCGCCGCCGCGTTTGACGTGGGTGCCACGCAAGCGCTTCACATACGCGTTGTCGAACACGGCCGTCCAAGGCTCGAGCGCCTCCAATTCGGGACGGAGCCGCTCGAGCAGCGCGGGCTCCAGCACGGCCGCCTTGCACGCCGCTTCGTATGCATTGTCGGGATAGGGGTCCCACGCACCGAACACCAGATCATCGAGGGCCGCGAGGGGCACGAAGTCGCGAATGCGCGGCGCGCGATGCTCCGTGCGCGCGCCGAGGCGCAGGGTGCCGAGCTGCGTGAGCGAGCCGATCGGTTGCGCGAGCCCCTTGCGCACGGCGTGCACGCCCGCGACCAGCGTCGTGCTCACGGCACCCAGTCCGACGAGCAGCACGCCGAGCCTGCCCTTCACGGGCGCGATGTACGTGGCGGGGTGTCGCATGTCAGTGCCCTCCGAAGATCGTTTCGAGCTCGGAGTCCCGTGACCAGGCGGTGAACGGCGACTCGCGCGGATTCGGCTCGCACATGTAGATCTCGTGACCCGGGCGGGCCGTGATGCGAAAGCCGGCGATGCGCGTCATCGCCTCGATGCACGGCTCGTTCGGCGCCCACCAGTTCGTCGGATCGTTCTCGAGCGCATGCTCGATCAGCGCCATCCGCGGCCAGCCGCGCCGGTTCATGACGTTGCGCTCGAAGAGGCCGATGTTCTCGCGCACCCGTCCGACGGACTTGCCCGGCAGCGTCAAGGTCTGCAGCACCATCTGCGAGCCGGTCACCTCGCGCAGGATGTCGAGCGCGAGTAGCGGATGGCGCAAGTGATAGAGCACACCGAGGAACCACACGATGTCGTAGCGCGTGTGGGCGCGCGCGAGCGAGTAGACGGAGCCTTCCCGAAACTCGATGCGGTCGGCGAGCCCGTACTGCTCGGCGGCCCAGTGCGCCTGGCGCAGATAGCGGCGATCGATGTCGATGGCGGTGACGTCGGCGCCGCGCTTCGCGAGCTCGAAGCTGTAGAAGCCGGCGTTGCAGCCGACATCCAGCACGCGGCAGCCGTGCAGATCGCGCGGCAGGTGCGGCTCGATCTGCTGCCACTTCACGGCCGGGAAATCGCCCAGCGGATGAGCGGGCGCGGTTTGCCTGCCGTCCGGGAGGTGCAGGTTGTGAAACCAGGGGCCGAGCTTCTCGATGTCCCCAGTGGCGTCAGTATGCATGACACGCTCGTGGTGAAGAGTCATGTTCCGCGGTGAGCTCGGCGAGATAGGTCTCGAGCTGCCGCGCGCGATGCTCGCCGGTGTGCTGGCCGAGGACGCGCTCACGCGCGCGCATACCGAGCGCACGCGCCTCGGCGGGAGCGAGCTCGCGCAGGAAGCGCGCCACGTCCTGCGTCTCGCGCGCGATCAGGATTTCCCGCTCCGGGGTGAAGAAGTGGTCGAGGCCGTGCCATTCGTCCGAGATGATGGGCACGCCGCAGGCCGCCGCTTCGAACAAGCGAACGCTCGGCGAATAGCCGCTCGCCACCATGTCGGCGCGGGTGATGTTCAGCGTGAAGCGCTGCTCGTTGTAGAAGCGCGCGTGCGCGATGGGCGGAAGGTGCTCGACGTGCTCGACATTCGGCGGCAAGGCGAGCGTGCTCGGATACTGCGCGCCCGCCACGCAGAAGCGGCCCGCGGCCCACGCGCGCGCCGGCTCGATGAGGAATCTTTCCAGCTTGGGCTGGCGATCGCTGCTGTAGGTGCCGAGGTAGCCGAGGTCGTAGCGCGGCGGCAGGTCGAGCGGGCGGTACTCGTCGGGGTCGACGCTGCAGTAGAACGGCCGCGCGCGTTGCGCGCCATACAGGCGCTGTAGGCGATCCAGAATGCGGCCGCCAGTGAACGAGAGATACAGATCGAATTCCGGAATCAATGCCGGTGTGAGATATGCGCACTCGCCGCGATCGAGCTTTGCGAGCGTCACCGGCGTGTCGATGTCGTAGAACGCGCTGAATCCGCGCGCGTGCGCGAGCAGCCACTCCGCGACTCTTGCGCCTTCCGGAACGTACGACCCGACGATCGCCAGATCCGCCGCGAGCGCGCCGTTCGCGACGCCCCGGCCCAGCGCAGCGACACTGTCGTACAGGATGACTTTGCAGAAATCCGGCTGCGGCAGGTCGCGGTGCGCGGCATACCAGGGCTGCTGTCGTTCGTAGAAGGAGATCTGATGCCCGCGTCGTGCGAGCGCGCGCGCCAGCGCGCGGTACGTCGTGGCGTGCCCGTTGCCCCAGGCGGAAGTGATGGAAAGTCCGAAGATGGCGATACGCATCGATGCAAGCGGTCCTTTCATGCGGCGACGCCGGCGGCGGCGTGGCCTTCGATCACGCTCTCGAACTGACGGGCGCGATGCTCATACGTGTGCTCGGCGAGCACGCGGCGGCGTGCGGCGCGACCGATGGCGCGGGCGGTGGGCTCGCTCAGCCGCAGGAGATGCTCCACGACATCGTCCGCATGGCTCGCGACGAGCACTT
>CAZIGW010000042.1:0-32982 GCA_964538565.1 uncultured Hyphomicrobiales bacterium
GGCGCCGCCGGCGCACCTTCGGCCGGAGCCGCACCCGGCGCCGCAGCCGGCGCTGCCCCGGCAGCAGCCGCAGCGGCCGCAGCCGCTTCCGCCGCACGGATTTCTTCCATGTAGCCCGACGGCGGCACGATGGTGACGAGCGTCACGTCCTCGTGCGCGATCGGCTTCACGTTCGGCGGCAGCGTGATGTCGCTCAGGTGGCGCGAATGGTTGATCTCGAGACCGGAGACGTCGACGTCGAACGCCTCGGGAATGGCGTCGGCCGGGCACTGGACCTCGACCGCGTGCGTCACGATGTTCACCGTGCCGCCACGTTTGATGCCGGGGGACTGATCGGCGTTGCGCACGTGGATCGGAATGCGGACCCGGATGGTCGCGCCGACGCCGAGCCGCAGGAAATCGACGTGAACGGGAAATTCCTTCACCGGGTCGACCTGGAAATCGCGCGGCAGGACGCGATGCTTGGTCCCGTCCACCTCGAGGTCGTAGATCGTGGTGAGAAAACGTCCGGCCGCGATTCTCTGCTTCAGCTCGTCGAAGTCGAGAGAGATCGGCAACGGAGGCTTGTTGTCGCCGTAGATCACGCCGGGTACCCGGCCCTTGCGACGCACTGCCCGGGCGGCCCCCTTGCCGACCTGCGGACGCACCGTCGCCTTGAGCTCCTTGACGGTCGCCATGGTTAAATCCTTGCTTTTCAGCTTGTGTTGGGTTTCGGGGTCAACGGCCGCTCGCGCGACCTCACCACAGCCGGCCTCCAGGGGTGCGTGCTGGCTGCGGATGGCGGGGCTTATAGCCTCGCGCCAGGCCGAAGACAAGAAACCGCGGGAGGGCGCGCGCGACCGGCCGTGGCCATGGCGGGCGCTCGGGCGGCCGACCTAACTCCCTGAGGAGGAGGTCGAATCCGGCTTGGCCGGCGTCGCCGCCAGACGCGCCTCGAGGGCGTCGACCCGTGCCCTCAGCGCCTCGTTTTCCTCGCGCGCAAGCCGCGCCATTTCCTTCACGACCTCGAATTCCTCGCGCGAGACCACTTCGAGCTCACGCAGGATGCGTTCGGCCTGGGTGCGAAACAGCGTGTCGAACTCGCGGCGCACGCCCTGGGCGACCCCGGCCGCGTCGTTCATCAAGCGCGCGAGCTCGTCGAAGAACCGGTTCGTCGTCTGGGTCATCGTTCGCCTCTGGGTCGGCCTGCTGGTGATGAGAATGGGCGTGAACGGACGCAGCCGCAAGTCCACGCGCGACACCTCAGCCTGCGCACCGGACGGGGCGACATCATGGCTTGACTTCGCCGCGCCGCTTCCCGCATGACCTCGGATCACACCGGGGGACCTCCCGATGCCGTACGCCGTCCTGCAGTTTCCTGCGTTCGACCCGGTGCTCGTGACCATCGGGCCATTCGCGATCCGCTGGTACGCGCTCGCCTATATCGTCGGCATTCTTGTCGGCTGGCTCTACGCCCGCACGCTCATCCGCAACGAGCGACTGTGGGGCGGACCCGCGCCCATGAAGGTCCTCGACTACGACGACTTCGTCCTGTGGGTGACGCTCGGGATCATCCTGGGCGGGCGGATCGGCTACGTGCTGTTCTACAACCTGCCCTACTTCGCCGAGCACCCCGCCGAGATCGTGCAGGTGTGGAAGGGCGGCATGTCGTTCCACGGCGGCTTCATCGGCTGCGTGCTTGCCGTGGTACTGTTCGCGCGCAGCCGCGCCATTCCGGTGCTCTCGCTCGGCGACGTCACGTGCGCGGTCGGGCCGATCGGGCTCTTTCTCGGCCGGCTCGCCAACTTCGTGAACGGCGAGCTTTGGGGTCGACCGGCCGACGTGCCGTGGGCGATGGTGTTTCCGAACGGTGGACCGTTCCCGCGCCATCCGAGCCAGCTCTACGAAGCGATGCTGGAGGGCGTCGTGCTGTTCGTGCTGCTCGCCGTCGTCATCCGGCTCGGCGCCCTCAAGCGGCCCGGACTGGTGATCGGCACGTTCGCGGTCGGCTACGCGCTCGCGCGCTCGTTCTGCGAACTCTTCCGCGAGCCCGACCCGCAGCTCGGGTTTCTCTGGGGCGGGCTCACCATGGGCATGCTGCTGTCCATCCCGCTGCTGCTCGCCGGGCTCGCTTTCATCGGCTTCGCCCTGCGACGCCAACCGCCGCGACCCACCTGATGGCGCCCGGCAAGCCGCCGCTCGAAGCAGAAATTCGCCGGCTCATCTCGGTCGCCGGCTCGATCCCGCTCTCCCAGTACATGGCGCTCTGCCTCTCGCATCCCGAGCACGGCTACTACATCACGCACGACCCGTTCGGCGCGTCCGGCGACTTCGTCACCGCGCCGGAGATCAGCCAGATGTTCGGCGAACTGCTCGGCGTCTGGGCCGTCGCCACCTGGAAGCTGTTGGGCTCGCCCGAGCGCCTGCAGCTCATCGAGCTCGGCCCGGGGCGCGGCACCATGATCAACGACGCGCTGCGCGCCGCCCGGGTGATGCCGGACTTCCGCCGGGCGATCGACGTGCATCTCATCGAGGCGAGCCCGCTGCTGCGCCGGCGCCAGCGCCATACGCTCGGCGTCACGGACATTCCTGTCGCCTGGCACGACGCGCTCACCGAGGTCCCGGAGGCGCCCGCGATCATCCTGGCCAACGAGTTCCTCGACGCGATGCCGGTCAACCAGGCCGTCAAGCAGAAGGACGGGTGGTACGAGCGCGTGATCAAGCTCGACGAGATCGACAACCTCGTGTTCGGCCTCGCGCCCGAGCCGATCCCTCATTTCGAGCGCACCCTGCCGCCGCACGTCCGTGAAGCGCCCGTCGGCTCGATCTTCGAATGGCGCTCGAACACGCTGGTACTGGAAATCGGCCGGCGCATGGCGCGCGCCGGCGGCGCCGCCCTGCTGATCGATTTCGGTCACGTCAAGAGCGACATCGGCGAGACCTTGCAGGCGGTGCGCACGCATGTCTTCACCGATCCGCTGGCGGCGCCCGGCATGACCGACCTCACCGCGCACGTCGATTTCGAAGCGGTCGCCATCACGGCCGAGAGCATCGGGGCGCGCGTGCATGGACCGATCGAACAGGCGACCTTTCTGCGCCGCCTCGGCATCGAGGCCCGCGCGGGCGCGCTCAGATCGGTGGCGCCCGACAGGGCGTCCGAGATCGATTCGGCGGTCGGCCGCCTCACCGAGGGGGGGCGAACCGGCATGGGGACCATGTTCAAGGTGATCGCGCTCTCCTCGCCCGCGCTTGCCATGCTGCCGGGGTTCGATGCGTGATGCTCAGGTGCGCGCGATGAAACCGGATCGTGTTCCGATGCTCACCTCAGCCGCGCTCTCCGCGCTCTCCCGAATCCGTCATGCGTTCTTCACGCGCGAAGGCGGCGTTTCGGACGGCGTCTACGCGAGCCTCAACGGCGGCGTCGGTTCGGACGATTCCCCGCACAGGGTCGCGGAAAACCGCGCCCGCATGGCGGCGGCGCTCGGCGTTGACGCCGGACGCTTCATCACCGCCTATCAGATCCACTCGCCCAACGTGGTGGTCGCGACCCGGCCGTGGACGGGCGAAGCGCGCCCGCGCGCCGACGCGATCGTGACGCGCGAGGTCGGCCTTGCCATCGGCGTCACCACGGCGGATTGCGGACCGGTCCTGTTCGCGGACGCGCAGGCGCGCGTGATCGGCGCGGCGCATGCCGGCTGGCGCGGGGCGCTCGCGGGCGTCGTCGAGGCGACGCTCGCCGCGATGGAGGACATCGGAGCGAAGCGCGGCCGCATCGTGGCGGCGATCGGACCGATGATCCGCCAGCCGAACTACGAGGTCGGTCCCGATCTGATCGCGACATTCCGGGGTGCTGACGATGACAATGCCCGGTTCTTCACGCCGGCCGCGCGCGAGGGCCACGCGCTGTTCGATCTGGCCGGCTACGTCGCGATGCGGCTCGCGCGCGCCGGCGTCGCGCAGATCGAGGATCTCGGACGCTGCACCTATGCGGAGCCCGGGTTGTTCTTCAGCTTCCGGCGCATGACGCATCGGCGCGAGCCGGACTACGGCCGCCACGTCAACGCGATCGTTCTTTCCGAATGATCGCAGGAAGATCGCTCGTTAATCTTTCGTAAACACGCTGGACCTCGGCGGGGAATGCGGTTACGGAATCCGCATCGGCCGCGAGCGGGGACGCGCACCTGCGGGCGCGCGGGCCGTGCGATCAGCGAGAGACGGCCGCGGGGGGGTGTCGATGCGCAGTGAGGCGAGCCAGCGCGCCGCGAGCGCGCAGGATCGTCGGCGTTGCGAGCGCCCGCGAGGCGCTGCGGCGCTGATCGCGAGCCTCTTCGCGCTCACCCTCGCCGCATGCGCCACCGACGGTCAGCCGGGCACGACGGCGGCCACGCCGCGCGGTCCGACGGTCGCCTTCGAGTCGATCGACGGCCCGCCTGCCGGCGTATTCCACGCGCTCGTCCAGGATCTGTCGGAAGAAGCCGACGCACGGGCGGTGGCGGTCGTCTCGCGCGACGCGCCGGCGCAATATCGCGTGCGCAGCTACGTGGCGGCGCGGGTCGAGCGCGGGCAAGTGACGGTCGCCTGGGTGTGGGACGTCTATGACGCCGATCGCCGGCGAAGCCTGCGCATCTCCGGCGAAGTGCCTGCCGGCACGGCCGGCCGCGACGCCTGGACGGCGGCCGGCGATCAGGTGCTCCGGCGCATTGCGCGCACCGGAATGGATCGCCTCGTCGCCTTCCTGGCAGCCCCTGCCCGCGAACCTGCGCCGCCACCGCCTGCCGGGCCGGGCGACCGCATCGCCGCGCCCGGGGCTCCTGCGGGCCGCGAAACCGCCGATGCCCCCGCCCCGAAGGTCCGGCCGGCTGCCGCCGCCGGCTCGAGGGGCTGGCAGGCGTTCGCCGACGCGCGGCCGCGCTGAGGGCCGCAATATCGCCGCGCATCGCCGTAGCGGCCGTTCCGAAAAAACTGCGGACCAGCGAAACCCTCGTATTGCCAGCCTCCTAGCGTCCTTGTTATCACCGCCGCGCCCGGCGACGGACCTGCCGGATACACCTCGAGGAGACGGCGATGGCGGCCAAGAACGGAGCGATCAGGCTCGTCGCCGGCAATTCCAATCCGCGGCTGGCGGAGGCGATCGGAGCCTACCTGGAAACCCCGCTCGCGAAGGCGGTCGTGCGCCGTTTCGCCGACATGGAGATCTTCGTCGAGATCCTCGAAAACGTCCGCGGCGCCGACGTGTTCGTCATCCAGTCGACGTCGTTTCCCGCCAACGACCACCTGATGGAGCTGCTGATCATCATCGACGCGCTGCGCCGCGCGTCGGCCCGCCGGATCACCGCCGTGGTGCCGTATTTCGGTTATGCACGGCAGGACCGCAAACCCGGTCCGCGCACGCCGATCTCCGCCAAGCTCGTCGCCAACCTGATCACCCACGCGGGTGTCGACCGGGTGCTCACCCTCGACCTGCACGCGGGCCAGATCCAGGGCTTCTTCGACATCCCGACCGACAATCTCTACGCCTCGCCCGTGATGGTGCGGGACATCCGCGAGCGCTTCGATCTCAGCAAGGTCATGGTGGTTTCGCCCGACGTCGGCGGCGTCGTGCGCGCACGCGGTCTCGCCAAGCGCATCAATGCGCCGCTCGCCATCATCGACAAGCGGCGCGAGCGCGCCGGCGAATCCGAGGTCATGAACGTGATCGGCGAGGTCGCCGGCCGCACCTGCATCCTGGTCGACGACATCGTCGATTCCGGCGGCACGCTGGTGAACGCCGCCGATGCGCTGCTCGAACAGGGAGCGACCGACGTCTACGCCTACATCACGCACGGCGTGCTGTCGGGCGGCGCGGTGGCCCGCGTCACCGCATCCAAGCTCAAGGAGCTCGTCATCACCGACTCCATCCAGCCGACCGAGGCGGTGCGGGTTGCCCGCAACATCCGGGTCCTCTCCATCGCCAGCCTGATGGGCGAAGCGATCGGACGCACGGCCGCCGAAGAGTCGGTTTCGAGCCTGTTCGACTGAACCGCCGGCGCGGCGGGCGCTTTCCGCCCCGAGTCACCGTGTCGCAGACGACTTCGCTGTGGACGGCAGCCGGGCGCCGATTGCGCGATTCAGTCGAATGCTTGATCAAAGCCTTACCAATCATCGTTTGGGCGTGAGGAATCGACTGGTTATAGTCGATTTGGTCAATGATTCGCTGTTGCGGTCCCGTGCCGAGCAGTGCCCCACGTCGAAGTGGCCTAGACATGGGGAGGACTGTGGCGCGGCGCGCGTTGAGTGACGCATCCCCAATCTCAAGCGGCAGGTGGAGACCGCATGTCCCTCATCGACTTTTCCGAGAATCACCAGATCAACCCGCTCGACGTGGTGGAAAGGCTTGCCTCGATCAACGATTGGACGTTCGCACGCTCCGGCGACGATGAAGTCACGCTCGTGGTCGGCGGCCGCTGGGCCGAATACCAGATCTCCTTCACCTGGATGGGCGACATCGAGGCGCTGCATCTCGCCTGCGCCTTCGACCTGCGGATTCCCGAGCGCCGCCGCGCCGAAGCGATGGAGCTCGTCGCCCGGGTCAACGAGCAGCTCTGGGTCGGGCATTTCGATCTCTGGCTGAAGGACGGGCTCGTCATGTATCGCCACGCCCTCGTGCTCGCCGGCGGCGTGGCCGCCTCGGGCCGGCAGTGCGAAGCGCTTCTGTCCGGCGCGCTCGAGACCTGCGAACGCTACTACCAGGCGTTCCAGTTCGTCGTCTGGGCCGGCAAGACCGCCCGCGAAGCCCTTGAAGCGGCGATGTTCGAGACCTCCGGCGAAGCCTGAGCCGGGATCGGCGTTCCGGCCGGCGCGGCGAGAGCCCGCGAGCGCGTGCGCATGAGCCCGGGCACGACGCCTAAACTTCTGGTCCGCCTCCCACTAGACTGACGAACCGGCGCGCCAATCGGCCGGCGAGCCGCACCGTGACGCGGGACAGGAGTCCCGCCGCGCGCCTTGCCAGGAGCCAGAGACGCATGAGTTCATCCTCAAACAGACCCGCCTCGCTCGCGGATCTCACCGGAACGCTGATGCTCGTCGGCGCCGGCAAGATGGGCGGCGCGCTGCTCGAAGGCTGGCTCGAAATGGGTCTCGATCCCGCCCGTCTGGTCGTTCTCGAACCGCAGCCGTCCACGGATCTTTCGGCGCTCGCCGCCCGCGGCCTGCGTCTCAATCCGGCGCCCGACGCCATCGATGCGGCAACCGCCATCGTTGTCGCCGTGAAGCCGCAGATCGCCGCCGACGCCCTGGCGACGATCGCTCCGCGCGTGCAGCCGGGAACGTTCGTCGTGTCCATCATGGCGGGTCGCACCCTCGCGTTTCTGCAATCGGCGCTGCCGGCGAAGACCGCTGCGGTGCGCGCGATGCCGAACACGCCGGCCGCGATCGGCCGTGGCATCACGGTCGCGGTCGCGAACGCGCATCTCACCGATCGCCAGCGCGCATTGGCGCAGCGGCTGCTCGCCGCCACCGGCGCCGTCGAATGGGTGGGAGACGAGGCCCTGATGGATGCCGTCACGGCGGTATCGGGATCGGGGCCGGCCTATGTGTTTCTGCTGGCGGAGTGCCTGGCGCGCGCCGGCGTCGCCGCGGGGCTGCCCGCCGGACTCGCCGAACGGCTGGCGCGCGCGACGGTGGCGGGCTCCGGCGAACTGATGGCGCGCTCTTCCGCGGACGCGGCGGCGCTTCGTCGGGCCGTCACGTCGCCGGGCGGGACGACCGCCGCCGCGCTGGAGATCCTGATGGCGCCGCACGGCTTGTCCGCCCTGATGGAAACTGCCGTTGCGGCAGCGACCCGTCGCTCGCGCGAGCTCGCCGGCTGACTCGGGATCGTCCGCCGGACGCAACCCCCGCCTGCGTCGCCCCCTCTGGAACGCCCGCCACACCTTCCCTACATTTTTGGTTTGAGCATGGTCACGAGACCAGCGTCCGTCGCAAGGAGCACGTCCAATGGGCCGCAGACCTGAGCACCCGAAAACGGAAACCGACGGCTCCCATCACGACCGGATCGTGTCCGCCTTCATGGCGCTGCTCGCCGAACGGCCGTTCGAGGAGATCGGCTTCGGCGACATCGCCGCACGCGCCGGCGTATCGCTCGTCGAATTGCGCGGTGAGTTCGACTCCAAGCTCGACATCCTGGCCGCCCACACCAAGGCGATCGACCGCCGGGTGCTTGCCGGCGGCGAGCCCGACATGGCGGAAGAGCCGGCGCGCGAGCGCCTGTTCGACGTGCTGATGCGCCGTCTCGAGGCGATGGCGCCCGAGAAGGAGGCGGT
The DNA here is from genome assembly GCA_964538565.1 of uncultured Hyphomicrobiales bacterium. Lineage (GTDB taxonomy): Bacteria > Pseudomonadota > Alphaproteobacteria > Rhizobiales > Xanthobacteraceae > CAYVBN01. The sequence continues at coordinate 8,280 of CAZIGW010000042.1, forward strand.
GCGCTCGCTCATGCGTTCGGCGCGGCGCAATCCGGGGCTCGCGCTCGCGCTCAACGCGCTCACGGTGCGTTCGCAGCAATGGATGCTCGCGGCCGCCGGGCTCGACGTGGCCGGGCCGCGCGGCATGGTGCACGCGCAGGGGCTCGCGCTGCTCTATGCCTCGGTGCTGCGCACGTGGGTTCACGACGACGATCCGGGCCTCGCCCGGACCATGGCGGCGCTCGACCGCGAGCTGGCGCGCGGCCAGCGCTGGGTCGGCTTTCTTGACGACCTGTGCCGGCTGTCCCCGACCCGCTGCTGCCCGGGCCGAAGACGCAACCGCGAGCGCGGCCGCCGCCACCGCGAGACCGGCGACGGCGAACCGGCGGCGGCCTGACGCGCGAAGCCGAGCGGTTCGGAACCTCAGGGCGCGTGAAGCGCCCTCATTCCATCGCTGCTGAGCCTTACCGGCCTTGACGGACTCGACGCCGGGGCTCTCGGTTCTTGCCTCGACGCACCTTCTTCACGCGACCCGATACCTACTTCGCTCGAAAACGATCCGAGCCACGGCGCGTGGTCTCATCGGCGAGCCGATCCCGCTTCGCCGGATCATGCGCCCGAGCGGAGGCGCAGGCGCCCGACGGCGCAGCAATCCGCTAGACCGGCACGCGGACGGTCGCGCGCAGGCCGCCGAGCGGGCTGTCGCCGAGCATGATGTCGCCGCCGTGCGAGCGCGCGATGTCGCGCGCGATCGCAAGTCCGAGGCCGGTCCCGCCCTCGTCCTGGTTGCGCGCGTCGTCGAGCCGCAGGAAGGGCTTGAAGACGTCCGCGCGCATGTGCGCCGGAATGCCCGGCCCGTCGTCGTCGACCGAGACCGTGAGCCAGCGGTGATCGCGATGCCCGGTGATCGCGATGGTCGAGGCGAAGCGCGCCGCGTTCGAGACCAGGTTGGCGAGACAGCGCTTGAAGGCCGCCGGGCGCACCGTCACGACCGGGATGCCGTGGAATTCCGCCGTCGCACTGTGGCCCTGCCGTTCGACATCCGTCTTGAGCTCCTGCAGGAACGCCGCCATGTCGGTCGGCGCCGACTGCTCGCCGGCGTCGCCGCGCGCGAACGCCAGATAGGCCTCGAGCATCCGGCCCATCTCGTCGACGTCCTTCTTCATCGCCTCGACTTCGGGGCTCTCCTCGAGCAGCGCAAGCTCGAGCTTGAAGCGCGTGAGGATGGTGCGCAGGTCGTGCGACACGCCGGCCAGCATCGTGGTGCGCTGCTCGATGGCGCGCTCGACCCGGCGCTTCATCTCGATGAAAGCCTGCGCGGCGCGGCGCACCTCGCGCGCACCGCGCGGGCGGAAATCCGGGGCTTCGCGCCCCTTGCCGAAACGCTCGGCCGCGTCGGCGAGCCGCAGGATCGGGCGGATCTGGTTGCGCAGGAACAGGATGGCGACGGCGAGCAGCACCAGCGAGGTGCCGACCATCCACAACAGGAAGATCTCCGAATTGGACGCGTAGGCGGCGCTGCGTCGCGCGAACACGCGCATGATCGTGTTGTCGAGCTTGATGCGGATCTCGACGAGCGAGGAGCGGCCGACCGTGTCGATCCAGAACGGCTTGCCGATCTGCTTGCGGATCTCCTCCGACAGCGCCTGGTCGAGCAGCGAGAAGAACGGCTTCGGGCCCGGCGGCGGCAATTCGGTCACCGGCAGGAAATCGACGGTGAGGCCGAGCCGGTCCTGCGCCAGATGGCGGATGAAGGCGTTGTCGGCGTCGGGCGGAAGATGCGAATAGACGTCGATCAGCGCGGATATGTCCTGCGTCACCGCGGCGGAGAGGCGGCGCGTGACCGTGTTCCAATGCCGCTCCATGAACACGAAGGCGACGACCGACTGCAGGACCACCATCGGGACGATGATGATGAGCAGCGAACGGGCGTAGAGCCCGGTCGGCATCATGCCCTTGAACCAGCGGCCGAAGGCGTCCCACAGGTTGGACAAGCGGTCGGCGGCGTCGCGGATGCGCGCGATGCCGAGGTCGAGGCTCGTCATGGCGAAACCACCAGCCGGTACCCGATCCCGCGCACCGTCTGCAGCAGCAGCGGGTTGGCGGGATCGACCTCGATCTTGCGCCGCAGCCGGTTGACCTGCACATCGACCGCGCGCTCGCCGACGATGCCGCCGTTGCCGGCGAGCGCCAGTCGCGCCACCGTCTCGCCGGGTGCGGCGGCGAGGATGCGCAGCATCTCGCGTTCGCGATCGGTGAGGTGAATGAGATCGTCTCCGCGCCGCAGCTCGCCGCGCGCGATGTGGAAGACGAACGGCCCGAAGCGCACCGACTCGATCGCCGGCGGCACGGACGGCTGCGTGCGCTTGAGAATGTTGGCGATGCGCAACGAGAGCTCGCGCGGCTCGAACGGCTTGGCGACGTAGTCGTCGGCGCCGATCTCGAGGCCCGCGATGCGGCTCTCGGTCTCGTCGCGCGCCGTCAGCATGAGAATCGGCACGCCCGAATTCGAGCGGATCGCCTTCGCAAGATCGAAGCCCGACTCGCCCGGCATCATCACGTCGAGGATGAGCAGGTCGAAGGAGAGGCCGTCGAGCTTGGCACGCGCCTCCGCCGCGTTGTCGGCGGTGGTGATGCGGTAGCCTTCGCCCGACAGGAATCGGGACAAGAGGTCGCGGATGCGGCGGTCGTCATCGACCACGAGGAGATGCGGCGCGTCGTCCGGCAACGCGACGGATCGTGAACTCATGGCTTGTTCCCCGTTCGAACGAGGGAGCGTCACGGACGCATGCGACGCGCCCGGTCCGCCCGCTCGATGAAACGCAACACCTCTTCGCGCTCGCCCGTCTCGATCATCGCGATCAGGAACTTCCGCGCGGCCTCGTGGGCGCCGGGCCCGAGCTCGTTCAGGGCGCGCGCAATCCGGCTGGTCTGCAGGCTGGCAAGCTTCAGCGCCAGCGCCTCGCCCTTGGGCGTGACGAACAGCAGGCGCTGGCGCCGGTCGTTGGCGCCTTCCTTCTGCGTCACGTAGCCCTCGTCGAGAAGCTGCTTGAGCACGCGTCCCAGCGACTGCTTGGTGATCTTCAGGATCTCGAGCAGGTCGGCAACTTTCATGCCCGGATGGCGGTTGACGAAATGCAGGATTCGATGATGCGCACGGCCGAATCCGAGGTCGGCCAGGACGTCATCGGGGTCGCCGACGAAGTCGCGGTAGGCGAAAAACAAAAGCTCGATCAGGTCCCAGGTCGGCTCGGCGGCCGGCTTCTCCGCCGGAGTCGAGGCGGGGCGCTGCGGAACCGGACTCACATTTATGTCAGCCATATTGACATATTTCGGTTTGATTGTTACTCAATGTCCAGAGTTTTCGAAAGGATCGTGCTTCCGATCCGCCCGCCAACATTGCACCGTTCCTTGAAGCACGCTCTCATGGGACCGGTCAGACCATATCTGACTTGAGCGCCGAGGCAAAATCGGCGCGACGCCGGACCAGTGGGACGTTAAGAGATGGCACAGGCCGCGCCATCGGTCCCGAGGAGGAAAGCCATGCCAGTGCCATTCGACCAACTTGACGGCGTGATCTGGTACGACGGCGCGCTCGTCCCCTGGGCCGATGCCAAGATCCACGTGCTCTCGCACGGGCTGCACTACGCGAGCTGCGTGTTCGAGGGCGAACGCGCCTATGGGGGCGAGATCTTCAAGTGCACGGAGCATTCCGAGCGCCTGAAGCGGTCGGCCAACGTGCTGGATTTCGAGATCCCCTATTCGGTGGCCGAGATCGACGCCGCCAAGCGGCTGGTGGTCGAACGAAACGGCAAGAAGAACGCCTACGTCCGTCCGGTCGCCTGGCGCGGATCGGAAATGATGGGCGTGGCGGCGCAGAACAACAAGATCCACCTCGCCATCGCGAGTTGGGAGTGGCCGAGCTATTTCAATCCGGCCGAGCGGCTGAAGGGTATCCGCCTCGATCTCGCCGAATACCGCCGGCCGGATCCCAAGACCGCGCCCTCGCTCGCCAAGGCGGCCGGGCTCTACATGATCTGCACGATCTCCAAGCACAAGGCCGAGCGCAAGGGCTACGCCGACGCGATGATGCTCGACTGGCAGGGACGCGTGGCCGAGTGCACGGGCGCCAACATCTTCTTCGTCCGCGACGGCCGCATCCACACGCCGATCGCCGACTGTTTCCTCGACGGCATCACGCGCCGCACGGTGATCGATCTCGCCAGGCGGCGCGGATTCGAGGTCGTCGAGCGACGCATCATGCCGGAGGAGCTGACGGAGTTCTCGGAGTGCTTCATCACCGGCTCGGCCGCCGAGGTGACGGCCGTTTCGGAGATTGCACAGTGGACGTTCACGCCCGGCGCGATCACCAAGCAACTGATGGACGACTACACCACCGAAGTGCAGCCGAAGGGCAAGGCGGCGGCCGCGTAGGTCGCGATCGGGATCCGGAGGGGATGGCTTTTCTCCGAATCGCCATCCCGCTCTGACTTTTTGATTGGAGCATGATCTTCTCCGAAGACCGCTGTCCAGATTTCGGAATCATGCTCTATTCCGCGGCGTCGCGGCGCCGCGGCTCGCTCCAGCGCTCGGCGGCGGCGGCGTCGGCCTCTCTGGCCTCGACCCAGGCGGGGCCGTCGGCACGCTCTTCCTGCTTCCAGAACGGCGCCCGCGTCTTCAGATAGTCCATCAGGAATTCGGCCGCCGCGAAGGCAACGCCGCGATGCGCGGCCGCGGTCACCACGAGCACGATGTTGTCCCCGGGCACGAGCCGCCCGTAGCGGTGGACCACCGTCACGCCGAGCAGCGCCCAGCGGCTCTCGGCCTCCGCCACATGGCGATCGATCTCCGCTTCCGCCATGCCCGGGTAGTGCTCGAGCGTCATCGCCCCAATCGGCTCGCCGTCCCCGGCTCCGCGGCAGATCCCGCTGAACGTCACCACGGCTCCGACGTCGGTGCGCCCGCGCGTGAGCCTTGCCGCCTCGGCGGCCGCATCGAAATCCTCGCGCTGCAGGCGGATGGTTCTCACGCGCCGATCCTCATGCGGCAGCCCGTACGGACGCGCCTCGCCTACCCGCCGGTCATCGGCGGGAAGAAGGCGATTTCGCGCGCGCCCGTGATCGCCGCGTCGGCCTTGACGTGGGCGCGGTCGATGGCGGCGCGGATCACCTTCGGGTTCTCGAACGCGTGGGCGTATTCCTCCCCGCGCGCGGAGAGCCACGTCATCAGTTCGCCGACGGTGCGGACGGCCGGCGGCGGCTCGACCGTCTCCTCCGGCTTGCCGATGCGCTCGCGCACCCAGGCGAAATAAAGCACCTTCATCTCATTCCTCGATCAAGTGGCGCACCCCGGCGCGGAAATAGTCCCAGCCGGTGTACAGCGTGACGAGCGCGGACAGCCAGAGCAGCGTCAGCCCGGCGGGCGTCACCAGCGGAAAGACCTGGTCGCCCGCCTCGCCGGCGAGTAGAAAACCGATCGCCACGAGCTGAACGGTCGTCTTCCACTTGGCAAGCCGCGTGACCGGTACGCTCACCCGCAGCTCCGCCAGGTATTCGCGCAGGCCCGAGACCAGGATCTCGCGGCAGAGAATCACGATCGCCGCCCACAGCGACCAGCCGCGAATGGTGCCGTCGGCCGCGAGCATCAGCAGGCAGGAAGCGACCAGGAGCTTGTCGGCGATCGGATCGAGCATGCGTCCGAACGTCGACTGCTGGCTCCACATCCGCGCCAGGTAGCCGTCGAGGAAATCGGTGACCGCGGCCGCTATGAAGATGGCCAGCGCGACCCAGCGCAGCCACACGCCGCCCTGCATCACGTCCTGCCAGTACATCGCCGCCACGACCGCAGGCACCGCCGCAATGCGCGCATAGGTCAGGAGATTAGGCAGCGCGAGCGGTCTGGTGGGCACGGGCCTCGTGGTAGCGACTTCCATGACCTCAAGAATAGCCGGACGGCCCCGATGGCAACAGCCAAAAAGCCTGATCTTGCCCCCTGCCCGTCGATTTGCTCACATCCGGGCACGGGCGCAAGAGGGCAGCGGGGGCGATCGGTGGTCAGATACGGTGCTGCGGCGCTCCTCGCCGGCCTGTTGTGCGCCGTCTCCGTCGCCTCGGCCCAGAACAAAATCGCCCACGACAAGTGGGAGGGCTTCGCGATTCGCAAGCCCGAGGGGGCGTTCGACCGCTGCGTCCTCTATAACCGCGCCATCGGCGCGATCAGCATCTCGCCTTACGAGATGCTCGGAATCAGCCGCGACGCGGCCGGCCATGTCGGCCTCCTCGTGTTCTACACCCCGAGCACGCTCGCGCGCGAAAAGGACATTCCGGTCGTTCTCAAGCTCGACGACCACCCGCCCGTCACCCTGACCGGCCGCGCCATCTCGGACTTTCATATCGGGGTCGACGGCCCGCTCGGCGCCCCGGTCCTGGCGATGCTGCGAACGGCCAGGCGCATCGAGGTCTCGGCCGAAGGGCACGTGATCCGTTTCGACGTCACCGACGTCGGCGGCGCGCTGCAGACCCTCTCCGAGTGCGTGAAGGCGAACGCGCGCTGATCGCCCGGCGAACGTCAGCGGCCGCTTTCGTGGAAGAAATCATAGATGCGCCGCGCCGTGTCGACGCTGATGCCGGGAACCTGTGCGAGATCGGAGACCGATGCCCGCTCGATCGCCTTGAGGGTGCCGAAGTGTCGCAGGAGCGCCCGCTTTCGCGTCGGCCCAATGCCGGCGATCTCCTGCAGGCCGGCCTCGCGGATATCGCGGCTGCGCCGCTGGCGGTGCGATCCGATCGCGAAACGATGCGCCTCGTCGCGCAGCCGCTGGACGAAGTAGAGCACCGGATCGCGCGCCGGCAGCATGAAGGCCGCGCGCCCGGCCATGTGGAACGTCTCGCGCCCGGCGTTGCGGTCGGGCCCTTTGGCGATCGAGACCATCGGCACGTCCGCAATCCCGAGGCCGGCGAGCGTCTCGCGCGCCGCCGCGAGCTGGCCCTCGCCGCCGTCGATGAGGAGGAGGTCCGGCCAGGGCGACTCCGCCCGCTCCTCGGTGCCAGACGCCCCGTCCCGCTCGGGTTGCGGCGGAGCGCCAGCACCGCCGTCGCCCGCGACCGCACCGCGCGGCGCTTCGGCGAGCAGCCGCTTGAACCGGCGCGTGAGCACCTCGCGCATCATGCCGTAGTCGTCGCCCGGCACGAGCTCTTCCGAGCGGATGTTGAACTTGCGGTACTGGTTCTTGCGGAAGCCCTCGGGCCCGGCGACCACCATCGCGCCGACGGCGTTCGTGCCCTGGATATGGCTGTTGTCGTAGACCTCGATGCGGCGCGGCACGCGCGGCAGCGAGAACGCTTGCGCCAGCGCCGAGAGGAGCCGCTGCTGCGAGGCGGTGTCGGCGAGCTTGCGGCCGAGCGCCTCGCGCGCATTGGCGGCCGCGTGATCGACGAGTTCCTTCTTCTCGCCGCGCTGGGGCACCGACACCTCCACCTTGTGCCCGCTCTTGATTCCGAGCGCGTCCGCGAGCAGCGCGCGGTCCTCGATCTCGTGCGACAGCAGCACGAGGCGCGGGCACGGCTTGTCGTCGTAGAACTGGGCCAGGAACGAACCGAGCACCTCGGCGGGCGCGAGCGAGCGGTCGGCCTTCGGGAAGTAGGCGCGGTTGCCCCAGTTCTGCCCGGTGCGGAAGAAGAATACCTCGATGCAGCTGTAGCCGCCCTCCTGATGCACGGCGAACACGTCCGCCTCCTCGACGCCGCGCGGATTGATCCCCTGGTGCGACTGGATGGCGGCGAGCGCCGACAGGCGGTCGCGCAGCACGGCGGCGCGTTCGAAATCGAGCCGCTCGGAGGCCGCTTCCATCTCGACGGCGAGTTCCTCCCTCACCGCCTGGCTCCTGCCCGACAGGAACGCCTTCGCCTCGCGCACGAGTTCCGCGTAGTCGGTGTGAGAAATCTCTCCCGTGCACGGACCGGAACAGCGCTTGATCTGGTAGAGCAGGCACGGCCGCGTGCGGCTCTCGTAGACCGCGTTCGAGCACGAGCGGATGAGAAACGCGCGTTCGAGCGCCGTGATCGTGCGGTTGACCGCCGAAACCGCCGCGAACGGTCCGAAATAGTCGCCGGGCCGCGTGCGCGCGCCGCGGTGCTTGCAGATCTGCGGCGCGGGGTGATCGGCGGTGATGAGGATGTAGGGAAACGACTTGTCGTCGCGCAGCAGCACGTTGAAGCGCGGACGCAGCCGCTTGATGAGGTTGGCCTCGAGCAGAAGCGCCTCGGTCTCGGTCGCGGTCGAGACGAATTCCAGCGCCGCGGTCGCGGCGATCATGCGGGCGATGCGCGAAGTGTGCCCGGTGAGCCGCGCGTAGGCGACGATGCGCTTGCGGATGTTCTTGGCCTTGCCGACGTAGAGCACCTCGCCGGCCGCGCCGATCATGCGATAGACGCCGGGCGCCGCCGGCGCGAGCTTCGCATGGCGCGCGATGACCGCGCGGCCGGCCGCGAGAGAACCCTCGGGGGCCGCCGCGAGATCGACCTCGCTCGCCGGCAGTTCCGGAAGAGTGGCCTCTTCTTCTTCGTCCGCGAGATCGATCTCCGGCTCGATGTTCTTCTTCGGTCCCGACATGAGCGTGAGGTAATGCGAACTCGCCGGGAAAGCGAGATCTCTATTCGTGCACGCCGGCTGCGTCCGCGGTCTGCCAAGCGAGATGCTGGCCGCCGTCGACCGCGATCGTCTCGCCGGTCACGCTTCGGGCCGTCGCGAGGTAGAGCACCGCCGCCGCGACGTCCTCCGGGGTCGCGCCGTGGCCGAGCGGCAGCGCCTTTGCCTGGCGCTCGAAGGCGGCCGCGTCCTGGCGCGGGCTCGCCAGCGTCGGACCGGGCGCCACCGCGTTACCGCGGATGTTCGGCGCCAGCGCCTGGGCGAGCATCACCGTCGCCGTGTCGAGCGCGCTCTTGGTGAGCGTGTAGGTCAGGAATTGCGGCGTGAGCTTGCGCACGCGCTGGTCCGTGACGTTGACGATCGAGGCGTCGGCGCCGGGGCGCACCTGCGCCGCGAAGGCCTCCGCGAGGAAGAGCGGGGCCCGCAGGTTGACGGCGAAATGGCGGTCGAAACGCGCGGGATCGAGCTTGCCGATCACGTCCGGCTCGAACTCGCTGGCGTTGTTGACGAGCAGCGTCAGGGGCCCGACCGCGGCAGCCGCCGCCGGCACCAGGCCTGCGACCTGGCGATGATCGGCGAGGTCGGCACTCACCACGGCGGCGCGCGCGCCGACCGCCGCCAGTTTCGCGCACAGCGCCTCGCCCTCCTTCCGCGAGTTCCGGACATGCACGGCGACCGCATAGCCTGCCCGGGCCAGCGCGAGCACGATCGCGCCGCCGATGCGGCGGGCCCCGCCCGTCACCAGGGCGGCGGGTTGGTCCTGCGTTGCATTCCGTGTCGTCATTCAGCGCCTGTCCACTGGCTTGCCCCGGCCCGGCGCGGAGCCCGGCTCGTGCCGGGGCCTTGGGCCCGGCCGGGCCTCATGGTTCCTCAGTATAGTAAACCCCACCTCAACGCCGGCGCCGAAGTATACCGATGTTTAGTCATATTATTCGGCAGCACGGTCGATTCACTCCCGTTTAACTTAAACATCGCGATAAAGTCTAACCATGGAAATAACGGATTTCCGTTGCTGATGGCTCGCGGTTGCGGACCGTGGCGGGCGGAAGCCCTGGGGATCGACGGCCGGAGCCGGACAATATCCTGGTCCGCCCCGGACCGCGGCGGGACGTGGAGGTCGACATGAAGAAGGTCGCATTGGGGGCGGCAATGACATTGCTCGCCGTCCAGGGAGCCGGCGCGGCGGATCTCGCGCGCGGACCCGGAGCCTACACGGCCCCGCCGCCTTATGGCGCCTACAGCTGGTACGGACCGTACCTCGGCCTCAACCTCGGCTACCAGTGGGGCTCGGTGTCCAACAGCGGCGCCGATCCAAGCGGCTTCGCGGGCGGCCTGCAGGGCGGCTACAACTGGCAATCGGGCGTCTTCGTCTACGGTTTCGAGACCGACCTCAATCTCACCGGCGCGGACGACACGTTCGCCGGCTACCAGTTCTCCAACCCGTGGTTCGGCACGCTGCGCGGCCGCGCCGGCATCGCCATGAACAACATCCTGTTCTACGCGACCCTCGGGTTTGCGTACGGGGGCGGGCGCGTCGAGTTCGGGGGGCTGTCCGAGACCAACTGGCATTTCGGCTGGTCGGGCGGCGCCGGTCTCGAGGTCGGCCTGACGCCCAACTGGTCGGCCAAGGCCGAATATCTGCACGTGGATCTTTCGCCGGAAAATTACGGGCTGACGGCCACGAGCAACAGCTTTCAGAACAATCTTCTCCGGTTCGGGGTGAACTATCGTTTCTAGAGCATTTCCGGTGAAGCGGATGCCGGTTCGCCGCCGAAAACGCGAACGGACCTGGAGTAGAGGGCAGTTCCGACTCCGTCAGATCGGACCTCGTCCGGTGCGATCCGCGCGTCCGGGAAAGGGCTTCCGCGAGGTGCCGCCCTGATCTGATGAACTGGCGCATGGTGGACGGCGGTGGGACGCGGAGAGCCCCGGGAAGCATCCCCCGGGGCTTTTCGTCTCTCCCAGGCCCGCGCATCTCCCGGCCGATGCGAAGTGGATTTCTCCCGCGATGACGCAATTAATATGATACAAACCTTAGTGAAATGCTAAGGAATGCCAAGGTTTCGCCATCAGATCTGGTCGAAAATCCGACGTCAATGCGGCAACAACGCGCCCACGGAAACTATTGATCAACCATGGGTCATTCCGAAAATGGGTGTGTCTTCCCTGCACTAGACGCCAATACCAACACGAATACTTTGTGCCGCAGTCAACTCAGGAGGACGGATGATGAAAAAGGCCCTTCTTGCAGGCGTCGGCTTCGCCGCGCTCGCGCTGACGGCGGGTGGCGCGGCAAACGCAGCCGACTTGCCGCGGCGCATGCCCGTCAAGGCCCCCGCCTACGTGTCGCCGGTCTATGTCTATGACTGGACCGGCTTCTATGTGGGTCTCAACGGCGGCTGGGGCTTCGGCTCCTCGCGCTGGAGCGGGATCCCGACGAGCTTCGACGTGGACGGCGGCCTCGTCGGCGGCCAGGTCGGCTACAACTGGCAGCGCGGCCCGTGGGTGTTCGGCCTCGAAGGCGACATCGACTGGGCGGATGTCAACGGCAGCAGCGGCGCCTGCGCGATCGGCGCCTGCCAGACGAAGCTGAGCTGGCTTTCGACCGTGCGCGGCCGTGTCGGCTGGGCGGTGGACCGCTTCCTGCCCTACGTGACGGGCGGCGCGGCGTTCGGCGACGTTCAGGCCACCCGCCCGGGATTTGCCGGCCAGACCAGCACCCAGGCGGGCTGGACGCTCGGCGCCGGCGTCGAGTTCGCGCTGCCCGCCAACTGGACCGCCAAGGTCGAATATCTCTACGTCGATCTCGGCGATTTCAATTGCGGCGCGTCGTGCAGCCTCGTGGCGACGAACAACGTCGACTTCACCACCAACATCGTGCGCGCCGGCCTGAACTATCGCTTCTAGTTCAGATCTCTGATCAAACAGGCGTCAACGCGAGGCCCCGGAGCGCAAGCTTCGGGGTCTTGTTTGTTGCGAGGGCCCGAAGGTCCTCGGCTCGACGGCGCGCGATCCTTTCGCCTGCGTTGACGGATGCGGCAGGGAGCGCCGTTGCGTCGACTCGGATTCGGCGTCCAGTCGGCCCGCGGGAGAAAAAAGACGCACATCAGACAATTGGCTGATCAGACAATCGTCTTCGAGAAACAAACACGGGCGTTCTCAGCTGCGAAGCGTGTGACAGTGTCGATCGCAGCCCGGAAATTTCGTGCGAACGCGGGATTTCGCCGTCAGCTGGTCAGCACCAGATTGACGGCCTTTGGTCCTTTGCCCTTCTTGTCCGGCTCGACGTCGAAGGTGAGGCGCTGCCCTTCCGCCAGTGACTTCAGACCGGCACGCTCGACCGCTGTGATGTGCACGAAGACATCGCGACCGCCGTCGTCCGGCTTGATGAAGCCATAGCCGCGTTCGCCATTGAAGAACTTGACCGTACCGGTCATCGCCATCGGGAAACTCCTTCCCCCGTGGTTGCTCCGCCGCCGACCCCCACGGCGCGACGGCTCGGCTGGACATTCTGGGGAAAGCGTCGGCCATACTCGGCCTCAGTCATTCCTCCTGCCTCCCCGCGAGGAGACAAAACGTCAAAGCCCCAGCAAAGATTAACATACGTAGCGTTACTTGAAAGAGGCCAGGGACCGCCGGGCCTAGGCTTCGCGGGCGAGCCAGGCGACCTCCGAACGGCCCGGACGGTGGGCGGCGAGCACCTGCCGTAACGCCGGCAGGAGCGTCTCGAGCTCCGCCGCCAAGGTCCAGGGCGGATTGACGATCACGAGTCCGCTGCCGACGAGCCGGTCCGAGGCCTCCTCGGGCGGGCGCTCGAGTTCGGCGCGCAGGATCTTCCGAATGCCCGTGCGCACGAGCCGGCGGGCCAACAGATCGGGCCCGGCGCGATCCTTGATCGGGTACCAGAGCATGTAGATTCCAGTCGCCCACTTGCGGTGGGCACCTTCCAGCGCGGCGGCAAGGTGGGAGAACTCGTCCGGGTCCTCATAGGGCGGATCGATCAGCACCAGCCCGCGCCGCTCCTTCGGCGGCACGTAGGCGTTGAGTGCGACCCAGCCGTCGATCGTCACCGCCCTGGCGCGCGCGTCGCCGCGCAAGTGATGTTCAAGCGCGGCGGCGGCGGACGGCACGATCTCGCAGGCGACGAGCCGATCCTGGCGGCGCAGCAGCGCGCGCGCGATGAGGGGCGAACCCGGATAGTGCCGCGGCGTCCCGCCCGCGTTGAAGGCCGCGACCGCCGCCAGGTAGGGCGCAAGCAGATCCCGCGCCGGCTCTTCGAGGCTCGCCGTCATCAACCGGCCAATCCCTTCGCGCCATTCGCCGGTGCGGCTCGCCTCCTCGCCCGAGAGGTCGTACAGGCCCGCCCCCGCGTGCGTGTCGATGACGCGGAACGCCTGCGGCTTCGCGCACAGCGCCGCGAGGATGCGCGCCAGCACGGCGTGTTTGAAGACGTCGGCGAAATTTCCCGCGTGAAAGGCGTGCCGATAGTTCATGGGCTCGTCTGCAAGCGGCCGGCTCGGCGAAAGTGGCGTGGTGGACGATTTGTTGGCCGATCGACGTGGTTTTTCGTTAAAATTTTTCGCACCGCCTTAGAAACAAAATCATACCTCCGTCCCATGCTGAGTCGTTGCCGATCGCCTGCGGAAAGGTCGGTCGGCCGAGCGAAACGCAATGCGAGCGGAAGGGTCGAACCAGAGCGACGACCATGTGGCGCGGCATCCTGGCAATCGGACTGATCTACGGCTGCGGACACCCCTCGGTCGACCCCTACCGGCCGGCCGTGCTCGACCGCCCTCTGCAAGGCTTCTACAACGACGTCAACAGCGTCGTGCGCGACGGAAGGCAGGCGCTGTTGCGCATCGAAGACATGCCGATCTCCTCCTACGTCAAGAGCCTCGCAACGTACATCGTGAGCGAAGTGCGCGCGGACGTCGGGCGGCCGTGAGCCTGCCCGCATTCTCCGTTCTGGCTCGAGGCACCGTGGTCGAGCCATCCCAGCGGCTCAAACCAGCGTTGGCGCGCCCGGTTCGAACGTTCGATTGAATCCACGCCCCCGCCTCCGACGCATCTTCGGCGCAGGCTCAGCCGCCGCGCATCGGCGGCATTTCGATCCTCTCGCGCCGGCACGCGCGCCGGACGCTTGGTGCGCAATCGCGAAAGCCGAGATCCCGGTTGAGACACAGCCGCACCTCGCTCAATCGCTTGCTGTCGCAACTCACCGAGATGCCGGCGCGCGTCAGTCCCGGATTGGCCTTCACGAACGCATCCTCGACTTCATCGGGCGTGACGGTGAGGGGCACTTTGAGATCGAGGTAGGTCTCGGGAATTTTGACCACGGCGCGCGCCTTGCGCACGGTGTCGAAATAGGCGCGTGGCGGCAGCCCCGAGCACGTGCCGTGACGATCCCACTCGCGAAAGATCAGCCGCGGGCTCGGCATGAGGTCCAGCATTCCGGAAACGATCTCGCGGTTGAGCCGCGGCGCCGGCACCTCGCAGAACTCCGGGAATCCCTTTTCGTACTGCGGCCAGAGCCCGTGCACGACGAACGCATAGGGCCGCTCGCCGCATTGCTGCTCGACCGCGGTGCGCCGGCGTGGCGGGCGCGGTGCGGTGGAATCGGTCTGCGGCGGCGGCGCGGCACCGAGCGTTTCACCGCGCGCGGCGGCGCGCTCGGCCGCGGCGTCGCAGAACGAGGGCGACCACGACAGCGACAGGACGTAGAAATCGAACTGTCCGGCCTGGTTCTGCCGCCGGTCCTGCGCGGCCGCCGGCCCCCGTGCGATCGGACTCACCAGCAGCCCGAGTGCGAGGATGGCCGCCATGGCCCCGCTGGCGCGCGTCCGGCGTGGCGCGCCCCCGTCCGGGCGGGCGGCCTTGCTGCGGCGACGGTCTGCGGAGCGGGAAAACATCAGGCCGAAGATTTGCGGCCGGGATACGGACCACGAAATGGACCAGGACATGGACGCCCCCGTTGCGGTTTCAGCGGTGCACAACCTCCGCATGGTACCGTCGCGGTCGGAACATTACAAGAACAAAATGAATATGAAATGTGTACGGCCCTTCCCGGGCCGCGCGCGCCCTCGCTCGGCAGTTGCGCTTGGCATTGGCACCGGCGCCCATTTCGGTGCGCCGTCTCGAAAAAACCCCTCAGGGTCGCGCCATCCGGCAGGCCGGATTGTATGCCCAGTTGCGGTCGAGGCCGACGACGCACCATTCGACCCCGTAGGTCATGCCGATCATGCCGAGATCCTCGGCGATCGAATAATAGACCCGCCGCCTGATTCCGTCCGACACCAGCGCGGTCGCACTGCAGAAGCGTCGTGGAATGGTCGCGTCCGCCCACGGATGGAACGCCAGTTCGCGGACCTTTTCGAAGCCGACGATCTGCAGGGCCGAATTCCAGAACCGGCTCTCCTTCTGCGCGAATCGCGCCTGGATCCTGCCGAGCGGGCCGGGTTCCTCGCACAGCGGCACCACCCGGTCGTAGCGCGGCCCGGAGAGCCAGAAGTTCTTTTCGAAGAAGCCTGCCGCGCGTCCTTCGGTCACGAACAGTGACACCGCGAGCGAAAGCGCGCAGACGGCGGCGCGACGAGAGGCGCGAGGCATGGTCCCTCCTTGGTGGCGCAGGCCGAAACGGTGCCGTGCGTCGCGGTTCGGGTCAAGACGAGGCCTCCGGCGACCCTGCCGAATGTCGCCGGCCGTCACCCCGGCGCCACGCGGCCGGTTTCAGCGCCAGTCACCGAGCACCGCCTGCACGAGCGCCAGGGCGGCGACCGCGGCCGTATCGGCGCGCAGGATGCGCGGGCCAAGCGCCAGCCGCACGACGGCTGGACGGCGGGCGAGCGCCTCGCGCTCCTCTTCGGCGAAGCCGCCCTCGGGCCCGACCAGCACCGTCACACCGCGCTTGCCGCCCGCGGCGGGCCGCGCGGCCGTCAGCGCCGCCACCGGGTCGGCGACGTCGGCGTCCTCATCGCAGAAGACAAGCAGGCGCGAGGGATCGAGGCCGCGGAGCGCCTGCGAGAGGGCGGCTGGCTCCATCACTTCCGGCAGCGTCAGGATGCCGCACTGCTCGGCCGCCTCGACCGCGTTCGCCCGCATGCGGGCGACGTTGACGCGCTCGGCCTGCGTATGTCGGGTGATCACCGGCTGCAGGCGCGACACGCCCATTTCGACCGCCTTCTGCACCATGTAGTCGAGGCGGGCACGCTTGAGCGGCGCGAACGCGTAGTGGAGATCCCCGGCGGGTGTCTGCCCGCGCGTCTGTTCCTCGCTGCGCAGGGCAACGCCGTGGCGGCCCGCGGCCAGGAGGCTGCCGCGCCATTCGCCGTCGCGCCCGTTGAACACGAGCACCCGGTCGCCCGGCTTGAGCCGCAGAACGCCCGTGAGATAATGGCTTCGGGCGCGATCGAGTCCGACCTCGAGGCCGGGCCCGAGCGGTTGATCAACCCAAAGACGAGGGCTGCGGAAATCGTAGCGCGCCATCCTGACCCCAGCGGAACCGATCCGCTTTAGCCGGGGCCGGGGCGGCGCGCCAGAGACGACCGGAACCGCCTGGCGAGGAGTGGTCTGCCGCCGTATCGCCGAATTCGCGGCGCTGTTGAGACGCGCGGGCCTGACCGGAGCGAATCGGATCGCCGGCAAGACCCCCGCGCCACACGGAAACCCGGAACGCGATCGGACGCATCCCGTGTCCGCCTCGCCGTTGGCGTTCTAGAATGGCTGCGCGGGGTGAAGGCCACGCCAGGAGGGGAAACGAAATGGGTGCCATCAGGTCTTGCCGCGCGCTGCCGCTCATCGGGCTTCTGGCGCTGCCGGCGGCGCACGCATCGGCCCAGGGCATGCCGCCGCAGCCCGGGCAGCCGGGGGTGCCGCCGTGCGTCAGCCAGTTCATGCAGCTGCGCCAGGAAGTCGAGAAGCGCGGCCTCGCCGCCAAGGCCGGCAACGAGCACCATGTCTCGCGCGAGGAGATGTGCAAGCTGATCCAGGCCTACGCGGCGGCGGAAACCAAGATGGTCAAATACGCCGAGGACAACAACGTGTGGTGCGGAATTCCCGCGCAGATCGTCGAGCAGATGAAGACCGGCCACGCGAAGACGCTCAAGGTGCGGCAGGCCGCCTGTGCGGCCGGGCCGGTCGGACCCGCCAAGCCGGCCGCGCCGACCCTGAGCGATGCGCTCGGCACCACCCGCGTGCCGGATGCCGCAACGACCAAGACCGGCCGCGGCACGCTCGATTCGCTGACCGGCAATCCGATCGCGCGATGAGCGAGAGCGGACGCGTCGCCGACGCGACCGGAAACTGGGTCGACACGCTCGCGCCGGCGTGGTCACGGCCCTATCTGCGGCTTTCCCGCCTGGACCGGCCGATCGGCTCCTGGCTCCTCCTCCTGCCGT
Source organism: uncultured Hyphomicrobiales bacterium (assembly GCA_964538565.1). Classification (GTDB taxonomy): domain Bacteria; phylum Pseudomonadota; class Alphaproteobacteria; order Rhizobiales; family Xanthobacteraceae; genus CAYVBN01. Next base: position 25,298 of record CAZIGW010000042.1, read on the forward strand.
GCTGGTGGTCGAGCGCGCTCGCCAGCGTTCATGCGGGCGCGCGCGTGCCCGCCTTCGCGCACCTCGCGCTGTTCTTCGTCGGCGCCTTCGCGATGCGCGGGGCGGGCTGCACCTGGAACGACATCGTCGACCGCGACCTCGACACCCGGGTGGAGCGCACGCGCTCGCGCCCGATCCCGTCGGGCCAGGTGAGCGTGCGCGCCGCGGCCGCCTTCCTCCTCGCGCAGGCGCTCGTCGGTTTCGCAATCCTGCTGCAGTTCAACCGGTTCACGATTCTCACCGGGATCGCCTCGCTTGCCGTGGTGGCGATCTACCCGTTCATGAAGCGGATCACCTACTGGCCGCAGATCGTGCTCGGGCTGGCGTTCTCGTGGGGCGCGCTCATGGGCTGGCCGGCGCAGTTCGGGCGCCTCGACCCCGCGCCGCTCCTGCTCTACGCCGGCTCGATCGCCTGGGTGATCGCCTACGACACGATCTACGCCCATCAGGACCGCGAGGACGACGCGCTGATCGGCATCCGTTCCACCGCACTGCTGTTCGGCACGCGCACCAAGCCGATGCTGGTCGCGTTCTATTCGCTCGCCGTGGCGCTGATCGGATGGGCCGGCCTGCTTGCGGGCGGCGGCGCCGCGTTCGCGCTCGGTCTTGCGGGCTTCGCCGGCTATCTGTTCTGGCAGGTCGCCCGCCTCGACGTCGACGATCCCGCGCTCTGCCTCGCGCTCTTCAAGTCGAACCGCGACGCCGGGCTCGTGCTGTTCGCCGGGCTGCTGCTCGACGCCGCTCTCGGCCGCTGAGTTCTTTTCGCCGCACCGGTACGGCGTTGCCACCAGCCCCCGTTCGAACCTAAGGTCAGGTCCCGTTAGGACAGGGAGACAAGAATGTTGCGCTTGAACGTGTCTGCATGCGTCGCGGCGTTGCTGGCCGTGATCGGAGCGGCCCCGGCGGCCCATGCCGAGGATAGCTTCAAGGTGGCGGTGGGCGCCCGGGGGGTCGGGGAAACCTTCGTCCCCGAGCTTGGACAGAACGCCGGCATCTTCAGGAAGCACGGCCTGTCGCTCGAGATCCTCTACACGCAGGGCGGCGGCGAGACGCAGCAGGTGGTGATCTCCGACAGCGCCCAGATCGGCGTCGCGGTCGGATTCTCCGGCACGCTCTCCGCATTTTCCAAGGGCGCGCCGATCCGCATCATCGGCTCGACCTTCACGGGCGGCAGCCAGCTGTTCTGGTACGTGCCGGCAAACTCGCCGATCAAGAGCGTCAAGGAGGCCGAGGGCAAGACCGTCGCCTATTCGACCAACGGCTCCTCGACCCATTCGGCGGTGCTCGCGCTGCAGAAGCACTTCGGCGTCAAATTCAAGCCGACGCCGACCGGCGCCGCGCCGGCGACCTTCACGCAGGTGATGAGCGGGCAGATCGACGTCGGCTGGGCCGGCGCGCCGTTCGGGGTCGAGGCGGTCGAGGCCGGCAAGACGCGCGTGCTGATGAAGGCCTCCGACGATCCCGAGCTCAACCGGCAGACGATCCGGCTGATGGTCGCCAACGCCGACGAACTCAAGAACCGCAAGGACGTGTTCGTGCGCTACATGCGCGCCTACCGGGAAACGCTCGACTGGGTCTATTCCACGCCCGAGGGCCTGCGTGCCTACGCCAAGTGGGCGAGCATTCCGGAGAATGTCGCCAAGCGCGCCCTGCAGGAGTTCCTGCCCAAGGCGGCGGTCGACCCGGATCGCATCTCCGGCCTCGACGACGTGATGGCGGACGCGGTGACGTTCAAATACATCCCGCAGCCGCTGTCGAAGGCGCAGCTCGACGAGCTGATCCAGATTCCCGAGCGCAAGCACTGAACGGGCGCGGGCGCGCGGAGCGTGAGGGGCGCGCGAGGCGCCGCGTTCGCGTCAGTTGCGCGCGATGATCTCGCGTTCGCGATGGATCACGGTCGCGGCCGCGGGGCGGCCGGGCTTGCGCCGCATCAGGATGCGCGGACGACGCTTCGCCATGCCGCGGCGGCGGCGGCGGCGCTCGCAGGCCGAGGCGACGCGCACGGCGCCGAGCCGCGCGAAGGGTTCGCGCAACCGGCCATCGGCATCGGCGACCAGAAGGGGAAGATCGAGGACGCGCGCCCAGAGCTGCCATTCGGCGATCACGTCCGTTCCGTCGGCGGCGACGAACAACGGCACCGACAGCGCCGGATCGCGGTGCTCCAGCACGACCGCGACCGCGCCTTCGGACGCAGCGGTCGGCGGCACGACGCGGATCGCCACGCCGAGGTACATGGAGACCGGCAGCGACACGGCCATCGGCACGCCGCGCACCGCACGGCGCAGGATCACGCGTTCACGGGAGAGATCGACGAGGCGGACGCGCTCGTCGGCGGTCGCGTCGCTGGCCGCAAAGCGGACCGGCAAGGTCAAAGGGTCGAGCCGCAACGCGCGGCTCGACCCGGCAGGAGCGAGCCCGCCGCCACTCATGGACGCCTCACGAATTTCCCTGTCGGGCTCTGCGGCCCGTAAGTCGGGGACGAAGATAGGGGCGCGCCGTCGCAGACCGCTTAATAACGCTGGTTAATCAGTGGTTTGCTTCCGGTTCCCTGCGCTCATGATTGACGAGAGGTTGCCGCGATTGCTCGACTTGTGTGGATATGCGCATATGCCTTCGAATCGGCGGCGCGGGCGGCGGCTTGATCGACCGCCGATCGGCCCCATCTGAACGACACTGCCATCACGCGCATCTTCTCCCGAGTTCTTCCGAGCGAATCCTGGATCGCCCCCGCATGTCGTCCCTGTTCGACCAATCGGCGCTCGCGGCCCTCGCGCACCGGCTGATCGAGGCGGCGCGCCGGGCCGGCGCCGAGGCCGCCGACGCCATGGCGGTGCGCTCGATCTCGCTCTCGGTCGAGGTGCGCGACGGAACGGTCGAAGAATCCGAGCGCGCCGAGGGCGACAACGTCGGGCTGCGCGTGTTCGTCGGCCGCCGTCAGGCGGTCGTCTCGACCAACGATCTCAGCGGCAATTCCGCCGACGCGCTCGCCGAGCGCGCCGTCGCCATGGCGCGGGCCGCGCCGGAAGATCCCTTCGCCGGGCTCGCCGATCCCGATCTCCTGGCGCGCGACATTCCCGATCTCGACCTGCTCGATCCCGAGCTGCCGAGCGTCGCCGATCTCGAGCGGCGCGCGCGTGCCGCCGAGAGCGCGGGGCTCGCCGTGCCGGGCGTGACCAAGTCGGGCGGCGCCTCCGCTTCCGCCGGCATCGGCGGCTTCGTGCTGGTGACGAGCCACGGATTCTCCGGCTCCTATCTCGGCTCGCGGCACGGCGTGTCGATGCAGGGGATCGCCGGCGAAGGCACCGGCATGGAGCGCGACTACGACTTCTCCTCGGCCCTGCACGCGGCCGATCTCGAGCCGGCGGAAAAGATCGGCCGCTCGGCCGGCGAGCGCGCGGTCAAGCGGCTCAATCCACGCAAGACCGAGACGCGCCGGCTCCCGGTCGTGTTCGAGCCGCGCGTCGCCGGCTCGCTCGTCGGTCACCTGGCGTCAGCGATCAACGGCAGCGCGATCGCGCGCAAGGCGAGCTTTCTGAAAGACAAGCTCGGCAGCCGGCTGTTCGCCTCCGGCATCCGTGTCATCGACGACCCGCTGCGGCGGCGCGGGCTGCGCTCGCATCCCTTCGACGCCGAAGGCGTCGCGGTGCGCCGCACGGCGCTCGTCGAAGACGGCGTCCTGACCACGTGGCTGCTCGACTGCGCGACCGCGCGCGAGCTCGGCCTCAAGACCACCGGGCATGCGCAGCGCGGCATCTCCTCGACACCCTCGCCCGGCGCGTCGAACCTGCATCTCGAGCCCGGCGCATCGAGCCCCGAGGCGCTGATCGGGGACGTCAAGGAGGGCCTCTACGTCACCGACCTGATCGGCATGGGGGTCAACATCGTGACCGGCGACTACAGCCGCGGCGCGGCCGGCTTCTGGATCGAGAACGGCGCGCTCGCCTATCCGGTCAGCGAGGTGACGATCGCGGGTCACCTGCTCGACATGTTCCGCAGCTTGACGCCGGCGAACGACCTCACGTTCCGCTACGGAACCAACGCGCCGACGATCCGCGTGGAGGGCCTGACTGTTGCGGGCCGCTGACGCGGCAGGCGAGCGAGCGGAGCTTGCCGCCGAGCTCGTCGCCGTCGTGCACGCGGCGGGCGAACTCGCACTGCGTTACTTCGGCTCGCCGCTGAAGACGTGGACCAAGGCCAGGAACTCCCCGGTCAGCGAAGTCGACATCGCGGTCGACGCGCTCCTGCGGGAGCGCCTCGCCGCGCTGGCGCCCGACTACGGCTGGCTGTCGGAGGAAAGCGAGGACGATCCGGCACGGCTTGCCGCGCGGCGCGTGTGGATCGTCGATCCGATCGACGGGACGCGCGCCTTTCTCGCCGGACGCACCGACTGGGCGATCTCGGCGGCGCTCGCGGAGGCGGGCCGCCCGATCCTTGCCGCGCTGTTCGCGCCGGCCGGGCGGGAGACGCTGGTCGCGGTGGCGGGGGCGGGGGCGACCTGCAACGGGGAACCCATCACCGTGCGGCCCGGAGAGCAGCTCGCCGGGGCGCTCGTCGCGGGTCCGCAGTCGCACCTCAAGCGACTTGCCGCGATCGATCCGCAGATCGTCCCCGCCCCCAAGGTCTACTCGCTCGCGCTGCGGCTTGCCCGTGTCGCCCAGGGGCGGCTCGACGCCGCCTTCGCGGCCGCCTCCGGCTACGACTGGGACCTTGCGGCGGCGGATCTTTTGGTGCACGAAGCACAGGGGGCGTTGACCACGATCGCGGGCGGGTCTCTGACGTACAATCGGCCTGAACCGACGCATGGCGCGCTGGTCGCCGCCGGGCGACCGCGCCACCGGATGCTGATCGATCTCCTGCGCACCCGTCAGGCCGAGTTCCGTTGATCGATCGAGCGGGATCGCGGGCGAACGGAGATTGTCGATGTCGGGCAAGACGACGCCGCAGAGGCAACTGCTTCATCTCGTGTTCGGCGGCGAGTTGACGCGGATCGACGGCGTCGAGTTCAGGAATCTCGAGAAACTCGACATCGTCGGGATCTACCCGAACTACGCCAGCGCCTACGCGGCGTGGAAAGCGAAGGCGCAACAGACTGTGGACAACGCGCACATGCGGTACTTCATCGTCCACCTGCATCGGCTGCTCGATCCGGACGCCCCCCACCGCAAGCCTGCCGGTTGACGAGGCAGTTCTGGCATCGATGTTGTCGTTGAAGCGTCTTCTCCGCTCGCGCTGGACGCAACAGGCCATCGGCATGGCCGCGGCCGAGTACTTGCGGCTGATCTGGAAAACCAGCCGCGTGGTGATCGAACCGCCCGACATCTACGAACGCGTGGTTCCCGACCTTCCGGTCATCGTCGCGATGTGGCACGGCCAGCATTTCCTGGTACCGTTCCTCAGGCGCGCGGAGCATCGCGTGAAGGTCCTGATCTCGCGCCACCACGACGGAGAGATCAACGCCATCGCCGCCGAACGGCTCGGCGTCGGGACGATCCGCGGCTCGGGAGACCACGGACGGCGATTCGACCGCAAGGGCGGCGTCGGCGCGTTCAAGGCGATGCTGACGGCGCTCGACGAGGGATACATCATGGCGCTCACGGCGGACGTGCCGAAAGTGGCGCGGGTGGCGGGGGACGGGATCGTGAAGCTCGCGCAGGTGTCGGGACGGGCGATCTATCCGGTCGCCGTCACCACGAGCCGTCGGATCGAGCTCGACAACTGGGACCGCTCCGCCGTGAACCTTCCGTTCGGCCGCATGGCGATCGTGGTCGGCGAACCGATCCGCGTTGCGCGCGACGCCGACAAGGCCGCGCTCGAGGCGTGCCGCCGCGCCGTCGAAACGGGGCTGAACGCGGTGACGCAGCGCGCCTACGACATCGTCGATCTGCGCGAGCGGGACCGCGCGGACGTCTCGGGTTCGCACGAGATCAGGCCCGGCGGAGACACGCCCGGTGCCTGAGCGGCTGCCCCTGACGCTCTCGCTCTATCGGCTGCTGGCGACCGCGGCCGCGCCGCTTGCCGCGACGCTGCTCTCCTATCGCCTCAGGCGCGGCAAGGAGCATCCGGAGCGGCTCGTCGAGCGGCGCGGGACGGCGAGCGCGCGGCGTCCGCCCGGACCGCTCGTGTGGGTGCACGGCGCCAGCGTCGGCGAAGTGCTGGCGGTGGTGCCGCTGATCGAGCGCATCCGCATGCAGAACTTCTCCGTCCTGGTGACGTCCGGCACCGTGACCTCGGCCGATCTCGCCGCCAAGCGCCTGCCGCGCGGCGTGCTGCACCAGTTCGTGCCGCTCGATCTGCCGGCGTACGTGGCGCGCTTTCTCGACCATTGGCATCCCGATCTCGCGCTGTTCGTCGAATCCGACCTGTGGCCGAACCTCATCCTCGCCACCTCGCAGCGCCGCATTCCGCTCGTCCTCGTCAACGGGCGTCTGTCGCAACGCTCGTTCCAACGCTGGCGACGCGTGCCTCGCACCATCGGCGAGCTGTTGCGGCGCTTCGATCTCTGCCTCGTGCGTTCGCCCGAGGATGCCAAGCGATTCGACGACCTCGGCGCGCCGCGCATCGCCACCACCGGCAATCTCAAGCTCGACGTTCCGGCGCTGCCGGTCGACGCCGCCAAGCTCGCGGCGCTCGCCGGAGCGCTCGCGGGCCGCACCGTCGTGGCGGCGAGTTCGACGCATCCGGGCGAAGAGGCCGCCGTCCTCGACATGCACCGGCGACTGAAGCCGCAATTTCCGCGCCTGCTCACCCTCATCGCGCCGCGTCATCCCGAGCGCGGCGCCGCGATCGGCGAAGCGGCCGCCGCCGCCGGTCTCAACGCCGTGCTTCGATCGCACGGACGTCTCCCCGACCGCACGAGCGATCTCTACGTCTGCGACACGCTCGGCGAACTCGGACTCGTCTACCGCCTGGCGCCGGTCGTGTTCATGGGCGGTTCGCTCGTGCGCCACGGCGGGCAAAATCCGATCGAAGCCGTCAAGCTCGGCGCCGCGGTGCTGCACGGTCCGCACGTCGGAAATTTCGCCGAAACCTACGCGGCGCTCGACGCCGCCGAGGGCGCCGAGACGGTCAACGACGCCGAAGAGCTGAGCGAGCGGGCCGGCGCGCTTCTCGCCGACGCCATCGAGCGCGAGCGCCGGGCGGCGGCGGCGCAGCGCACCGTCGCAACGCTCGCCGGCGCGCTCGAACGCACGCTCTCGGCGCTCGAGCCCTATCTGTTGCACATCCGGCTCGAGCAGCGGTCGCGTCATGCGTGAGCCGACGTTCTGGTCGCGGCCGGCGGGATCGAGCGCCCTGCTGCTCGCCCCGGCGGCCGCGCTCTACGGCGCGATCGCGGCGCGCCGGATGGCGCGTCCGGGACATCGCGCGCCGATCCCGGTGATCTGCGTCGGCAACTTCACGCTCGGCGGCACCGGCAAGACGCCGACCGCGATCGCGATCGCACGGATTCTCTCGCGCTACGGGCACCGGCCGTTCTTTCTCACGCGCGGTTACGGCGGGCATCTCGCCGGTCCGGTTCGCGTCGAGCCGCAGACGCACACGGCGCGCGACGTCGGCGACGAAGCGCTGCTGCTCGCCCGCGTCGCCCCGACCATCGTGGCGCGCGATCGTGCCGCCGGCGCCGAAACTGCCGCCCGCACGGGTGCCTC
>CAZIGW010000043.1:0-3791 GCA_964538565.1 uncultured Hyphomicrobiales bacterium
CACCGTCGCGCCCGCCGGATCGAAATCGCCGATGCGCGCAGGCACGGTGAACGTCAAACGATACCAATTGAAGGAGACTCGGCCGGCGCCCCGCCGCGTGCCGAGCGAGGTCGGCGCGATGATGGGCCACCTCGAATCGTCGAAGTTTGCGACGCCGGCCTGCGGAGAAATCTGGTACGTGCTCAGCGGGGCCCCGGTCGGCTGGCCCGCTTCATCGGGCGCGCGAAACTGCACCTCTTCGAGTTGCGCATCGCTGTAGCGCCACGTCGCACCAACAATGGCTGCACCGGCTTCGCTGGTGAGATCCACCTCGGCGCTTGCCGCCGGCGCGGCAGGCGACGCTGGGCGAGTGCCGGCGGGGTTGCCGCTGGTGACATCGATGGCGCTACGGCCGCTCGCGCTGCCGTCCGTGCTCACGATGGCCACCGGGCTCGAAGTTCCCGCTCGGCTCGCCGATACCGCCGTTGCTACAGCGAGCACGACGAGCCCCGCGAGTATCCAGCCGCGTGATCCGCCATCCGCCGCGCTCACCCCGCGCGTCATGTGCTGCGCGCGAATCATGGCCGAGCACCGACGCCACTCGCGCCCGCAATTGCTTGCGCGCCGATCGTGGCAATCTGTTCGTCTTGCTGCTGGTTCGCCGCACCACTGACGCCGATCCCACCGATGACCTCACCCTGAACCACAATCGGCACACCACCTTGGAGCGGCGTGAACCACGTGACGTCCGCAACCGGTAAGAGCGCCGCACGTCCGTTGTTGATGGCCTCCTCGAGCCCCCGCGTCGGCTTGCCAAAGTTGACGGCCGTGCGCGCCTTGCCGATCGACACCTCCGCTGCGGCGGCGAATGTTCGATCCAGTCTCTCGAGATACAGCGTGTGTCCACCGGCATCGACCACGGCGACCGCCCCGCCGGGCGCGCCATGGCTCCGCGCGTAGACCAGCGCCGCGGCGGCAGCGCGCTTCGCGCCCTCGAGGGTCAATGTCGGCCGATTCGAGACATAGCTCGGCCCGTCCTCCTCTGCGGACGACGCAAAGGCTGCACGGACGAGCCCCGGATCAATTGCCAGGGCAAGCCCTGCAGTCAGGAGCACGAACACGGCCACAGATGTGGCGACGAAGCGAAATCTGGCTTGCATCTCGATCTCCTCAACCCGCAAGCCCGAGCCGCGCATGTTGTGCGGCGAGGCTGATGATTGCGGGTGCAAAGGTGGATGAAGGCGTGCGCGGCGCGGCTCGCGGACGCTCGAATCGCTCGTGCTCGATGCGCTTCAGCGTGTCGGCCACGCGCTTTGGCGTGCCGAGATCGCTCCAGCCGCAAGCCGGCGCTTTCACGACACGGAGCTTGTCTTCGGCACCCTGGATGACGGCACGCGAGAAGTCGACCGGCGGCAGCTCCTGATAGAGCTCATCCAGCGCGTCTTGGCGGCCGCCGCTGCGGCTGTCGCGAGCGAGTGCCGTCGCCATCGACTCGACGAGCTCCGGCATGCGCTCGCGCATCATGCCGACGAGCGTCGGCCCGCTGGCTGCGAAAATGAAGCTGTTCCACAGCGCGCCGTTTGCGAGCAGCTCGCGCGCGAGGCGCAACTCAGGCTTCTCGACGAAGCACGCCACGCTATGCGCGCCGTCCCCGAGCGGGCTGCCGGGCACGATGTACCCAAGCTCCGGATCCGCTTCCTCCGGCTCGATGCCCACCAGCACCGGGCTTCGCGGATTGCGCGCGAGCAGAGAGACCGACGCACGCACGCTCCTGCCCAAGGCGAATTCATCGCTTACATAGTGATCCGCAGGGAGGAAGACGATGCGCGCAAGCGGATCGCGCTCCAGAATTCGGAGCACCGCGAGCAGAATCCCGTTCGCCGTGCCGCAGTTGCGAGGCTGAACGATCACGTTGCCGGACGGCAGCGCCCACAACGTCGGCTGCCAGAATCGACGGTGATCGGCTGCGACGATCACGCACAGCCGCTCTCGCGGGACGATTCGCCGGCCGCGCTGCACGGCCTCATCGAGAAGCGAGTGACCGCCATCGAGCGAGCAGAACTGCTTCGGCACTGCCCGACCGTTCGCATCGGTGGTGAGCGTCGCGAGGCGCGTGCCGTCTCCGGCCGCGAGCACGAGTGCCCAGGTGCGCTGACGAGAGCTCATCAGTGACTCCTCGAGCTGGTGTTCACAGGACCGCTGCGATGCCAGGAGAAGCCGCGGGCGGCGCGCACCCGCCAATACGTCACATCGAGCGGACGCATTGCCATCCCGGCGACAGGCAGCCAGGAATGACGAGCTTCTGGGCGTGAGACTTCTGCGAGCATCGGCTCGGCGTCGTAAGCGACTTGCTGGATCAGATTGCGCGGCATAGCGGTGTTTCCTGGGATCGGCTCCAACGTCGTCACGCAACGTCGGAGCCGCGGTGGTGGCGACCTACTGCTTCGGCGTGGGGTCCTTGACGGTCACGACGCGACCGCCGACCAGGCGCTCGCACGTGCCCTTCGGAACGTAAATCCACGCATCCGGACTCGCATCGACGGTCACGTGGCCGTGGCACGCGTTGGTTGCGGTGGCGCAGTCGTTCTTGCCGGCCTTGATGATGCCGGCGCACTGCTCCTTGTCGCTGTCGGCGGCTATCGCGCTCGTGGCGAACGCCGCACCGGAAAGCGCGAGCACGCTGCCGATTGCGAGGCGGATGACCGATTGGTTCTTGCTCATGTGTCGACTCCTGTGTGATGACGGACAGGAGCTATTGAGCAACGCCTGTGCCAACTGCAGCGAGCGACTGCAGAGCGCGCTCAACTACATGAACGTGCACCGATTTCAGCTCACGCGTGCGTCGATCCCATATCGGTACAGGTGGTCGTCAGGAATTGTGGCCGCAAGCGGTTGCGGCCGGGCGCGAGCGGGTTGCGGCTCAGGCGAGATAGTCGCTCTTGTTGATGTTGAGCTTCTTCATGCGAAACCGCGCGGTGCTCGGTTTCAGATTGAGCAGGCGGGCCGCGCCGTTCGGGCCTTCGATGATGCCGCGCGTCTTGCGCAGCACGGAGATGAAATGCTCGCGCTCGATCTGCTCGAGCGTCGCCACGTTGCTGTCGATGCCGCCGCCCGCTGCGGCGGTTCCGTGGGGGCCGGTAGCCTGCCCGTTCGCCGCGCCAGGCGCGGGTGCAACCGAGGAAGACGGCTGACTCTGAGGGACGCTCACGGCGCGTCGTGCGGGGCCGAGCTCCCAATCGACGATCAGCACGTCGCCTGGCGCCAAGACCGCTGCCCGCTCGATCGTGTTCTGCAGATCGCGGATGTTCCCCGGCCAACTGTGAACGCGCAGCTTCGCGAGCGTCTCGGGGGCGATCCGCGTGAGCGGCTTTCCGAGCTTGCGTGCCATGCGCGCCATGAAGTGATGCGCAAGCGTCGCGATGTCCTCCGGGCGCTCGCGCAAGGGCGGCAAGTCGATGGGAAACACATTCAGTCGATAATAGAGATCGGCGCGAAAGCGCTTGCTCTCCGCATCCAGCGCGAGATCCCGGTTGGTGGCGGCGACGACGCGCACGTCCACCCTGATCGTTTTCGAGCTCCCGACCGGCTCGAACTCCCGCTCCTGCAAGACGCGGAGCAGCTTCGCCTGCGTTTCGAGCGGCAGCTCGCTGACCTCGTCCAGGAAGAGCGTACCTCCGTCCGCCAGCTCGAATCGCCCCACGCGCCGCTCGCTCGCGCCGGTGAACGCGCCCTTCACGTGGCCAAAGAGCTCACTCTCGACGAGCCCCGCGGAAATGGCGCTGCAGTTGAGCTTGACCAGCGGCCGATCGCGA
>CAZIGW010000044.1:0-2666 GCA_964538565.1 uncultured Hyphomicrobiales bacterium
TGTGGCGGGTCGGACCAGTGCAGCGGCGGCGAGGCATCCTCGCCGTCGCAGGTGTAGGTGCGCGGGATCTTCGTTCCTTCGCTGAAAGCCGATGATTCGAGTCGCATGGTGTTGTCCTGGTGTGACTGCGGAGTTCACGCCTTCTTCGCCAACGCGGCGGCGACATAGGCGACTGCTCCGTCGAGCGTGATGAGCTTCGGATAGTCGAGTTCGGGGATGTCGATGCCGAGCCGATGGTGCACGGCGGTGATGAAATTGAGAAAGTCCATTGAATCGATGTCCATCGCATCGCGCAGATCGGCGCTGGCATCGAGACTTGCCATGTCGACGTCGGGTGCGATGTTGTTCAGCTCCTCCTGCAGAAGCGTTCTGATCTCGGCGTCGGTCATAGCTTGTCCGGCTCCTCCAGCAGTTTGCCGATTTCGGCCAGGAACAATGCGCCGGCATGGCCGTCGCTGACGCGGTGATCGGCGGAGAGCGTCATGGTGATGATCGAGCGCGGACCGATGGCGCCATCGACGACCCAAGGCCGGATGGCGACTTTGCCGAAGCCGACGATCGCCACCTGCGGCGGGTAGATGATGCCGTAGAGGGCCTCGACGCCGCGTTCGCCGAGGCTCGAGACGGTGAGCGTTGCGTCGGACAATTCCGAACTGCGGATGCGGCCAGCGCGCGTGCGTCCCACCAGATCACGCATGCGGCTCATCAATTCTTCGAGCGGCAGCTGGTCGGTGTCGTGCAAGGCCGGCGAGGCCAGCCCGCCGCCGCGAATGGCGACGGCAACGCCGATATGCACGTCTTTGGACGGCTCGAACTTGCCGTCGCGGTAGAAGCCATTGAAGGCGGGGAAGCGGCGGGCGGCCAGCGCAGTCGCCTTGATGGTGAGCACCCCCATCAGCAGCCGATTGTCGGGCGGAAGCTTGGCGTTCTTGTCCGCGAGCCAGCGCTCACACGGCGTGACGTCGACCTGATGCGACAGATAGTAGTGCGGGATCTCGCGCTTCGCCCGCGCCATCGCCGCGGCGATTGCCACTCGCATGGCGTCGAGGTCGAGCGCCGGCGCGCGTCTGCGCTCGGGCGCTGCCGCCGGCGCGCCCGGCTTGGCGAGCGCGCGCGCGACGTCGGCGTAGATAATGGCGCCGCCGGGGCCGCTGCCGGTCAGCGCGCCCGCCTCGATACCGCGAGCCTGTGCGAGCCGTCGCGCGGCCGGCGAAATCCGCACCCGCGTCGGGACGGGAGCTGGCGCCACAGGCGGCGCAGGCGCCGTCGGGATGGCAATCGGGGGCAGGGGCGCAATCGGGGGTGGAGCTGCCGTGGGTGCGGCGGCGGGCGGAGGCGCAGCCGGCGCTTCGCCTTCGGCCCGAATGCGTGCGAGCGCCGTACCGACCGGTACCTTGGTGTTGAGGTCGACCAGGATTTGTTCGATCTGGCCCGGCTGGAAGGTCTCGATCTCGATCGCGCCCTTCTGCGTCTCGACTACGGCGACGATATCGCCGCGCTTGACGACGTCGCCTGGCTTGACCAGCCACTCAACGAGAGTGCCGGCCTCCATGTCGGCGCCGAGCGAGGGCATGCGGAAGTCGACCACGGCGGCTCCTTACGCGCGCCCGAGCGCGGCCTTGGCGGCCGCGACGATCTTCGGCGCTTGCGGCAGAGCGGCTTGTTCGAGATGACGCGGATAGGGGATCGGCACCTCTTCGCTGCAGACGCGCGCGATCGGCGCGTCGAGCTCCCAGAACGCCTGCTCGACGATGCGCATCGCGACTTCGGCGGCGAGGCTGCCGCTGCGCCAGCCTTCGTCGACGATGACCGCGCGGCGCGTCTTCGATACCGACGCAACGATCGTGGCATCGTCGAGCGGGCGCAGGCTGCGCAGGTCGATGACCTCGGCCTCGATGTTTTCGGAGGCGAGCGCGGCTGCCGCCTCCAGGGTCTTCCATAGCGAGCCGCCGTAAGTGATGAGCGTGATATCGCGGCCGGGGCGGCGCACGATGGCCCGCTCGATGTCAACCGCGCCGGCATCGGCGGCGAGCTTGCCGCTCAAATTGTAGAGCATCACGTTCTCGAAGATCAGCACCGGATCGGGCTCCTGCAGCGCGGTCCAGAGCATGCCGCGTGCGTCTTCGAGCGTTGCGGGCGCAAGCACCTTGATGCCTGGTATATGGGCGTACCAGCCTTCCAGGCTGTGCGAATGCTGCGCGGCGAGCTGGCGGCCGGCGCCGGTTGCCATGCGGATGACGAGCGGCACACCGAACTGGTTGCCGGACATGTGGCGGACAGTGGCCGCGGTATTGAGAATCTGGTCGAGCGCCAGCAGGCTGAAATTCACGGTCATGAGTTCGACGATCGGCCGCAGGCCCGCCATCGCCGCGCCGATGCCGGCGCCGGTAAAACCGGATTCCGACAGCGGCGTGTCGCGGATGCGCTCGGAACCGAACTCGGCGAGCAGGCCGTGGCTGACCGCATAGCAGCCGCCGTAGCGGCCGACGTCCTCGCCCATCAGGAAGACGCGCTCGTCGCGTTTGAGCGCGTCCCGCAACGCCTCGCGCACCGCCTCACGGTAGGTCATCTCTTTAGCAGCGGCTGGCGCAGTCACCTGGTCCATGGCGTCACACGGCGGTCCTGTCCGCATAAGTGAAGCGCGTCAACTGCTCCACCGGCTCCCA
>CAZIGW010000045.1:0-14754 GCA_964538565.1 uncultured Hyphomicrobiales bacterium
CGACCGGTTCTGCGCCGCGTCAAATAACAGAGGACTGCCATGAACGATCGCTACTCCCAGGTCACAGAGGACGAGCTGCACGCCTACGTGGACGGCGAGCTCCCGGCCGATCGCCTGAGCGCGGTGGAGACCTGGCTCGCCGCGCATCCCGACGACATGGCGCAGGTCGCCGCCTGGCGCGCCCAGATGGAGGCGATCCGCGCCCGTTACGGGGCGGTCGCCACCGAGCCGGTTCCGCCCCGCTTCGATCTTGCCAAGCTCGCGCGCGGCGGACGCCCCTGGCGCGCAATCGCCACGGCGGCCACGATTGCGGCCTTCGTGGTCGGCGGCGTCGTCGGTTGGGCGGCGCACGGCGTCACGGCTCCGGCGTCGGGCGGATTCCAGGCGTTCACCAAGGATGCGCTCGAAGCGCACGAGCTTTACGTCGTCGAGGTGCGCCACCCGGTGGAGGTGCCGGGCAGCGAAGCGACCCATCTGGTGCAGTGGCTGTCGAAGCGCGTGGGCTATACGTTGCGCGCACCCAATCTGGAAAAGATGGGGCTGCACCTCGTCGGCGGCAGGCTGTTGCCGGGGCCGACGGGAGCGGCCGCGTTCCTGATGTACGAGAACGCCTCGGGTGAGCGCTACACGATCTATTGCGCGCGCGCGGAGAGCCCGCCCACGGCGATGCGGTACGACGTGGCCAAGAAGGTCGGCGCGTTCTACTGGGTCGACGGCGACCTCGCTTACGTGGTGAGCGGAGAAGCCGACCGCAGCCATCTGTGGAAGGTGGCGGAAGCCGCCTACGAGCAGTTCGATCTGCGCAATCCCGGGAAAGGCTCCTGACCCCGCCGCGGCCCCGCCGGATCGATCGCCGAACCGGCCCGCGGCCGCCCCGTCAACTCATGTGACGGCGCGGATCGTAGGGATCGAGCTCGCGCCACTTGCGCATGAGCGCCTCGAACTCCGGGTCGCTCCGCTCCGGCAGCGCCAGACGGACGCTCACCAACAGATCGCCGTTGTGGCCCTTGCCCGGCATGCCCTTGCCCTTCAGGCGGAACGTGCGACCGGCATTCGTGCCCGGCGGGATGGAGAGATCGACCGCTCCGTCGAGCGTCGGCACCCGAACCTTGCCGCCGAGCACGGCCTCGTAGAGCGCGATCGGCAGGTCGAGGCGCAAGTCGGCGCCGTCGCGGGTGAACAGCGGATGCGGCGCGACGTTCACGGTGATGAGCGCGTCGCCGACCGCGCCCGGTCCCGGAAGGCCCTGCCCCTTGAGCCGGATCTGCTGTCCATCGGCCAGGCCCGCCGGGATCTTCACTTCGACATCCTTGCCGGTCGGAAGATGCACGCGCCGGGTCGTTCCCTTCGCCGCCTCCGGCAGCGTGATGGTGATCGCGACCGTAACGTCGCGACCCGCTTCCGCGGCGGCGAAGGGCGCCTCGTCGAGGTGCTGGAAACCCGCGCGCCACCCGTGGCCGGCGGCGGTGCCGCCGAAGACGTCCTTGAGGACGTCCTCGAAGCCGCCGAAACCGCTGCGCGTCCTGCCTGAGCTCCGCTTGATCCCTTCGGGCCCCCAGGTGAAGGTCTCGAACCCGCCCTCGCCGCCGAAGCCCGCCCGCCGACCTCCCGGACCGGCACCGAAGCCCTCGAAACCCTGGAAGCGCGGCTTGCCCTCCGCATCGATCTCGCCGCGGTCGAACGCCTTGCGCTTGTTCTCCTCGCCGAGGATCTCGTACGCAGCATTGACCTCCGCGAAGCGGTTCGCGGCCTTCGGATCGTTCTTGTTGGCGTCCGGATGCAGCTTCTTGGCGAGGCGCCGGAAAGCCTTCTTGATCTCGCTTTGGGAGGCGGTCCTCGGGACGCCAAGGACGTCATAGGGATCGCGCATGTCAAATCACCCAGCCCGGAAAACCCCGGTCATCTGCGACAGATGTGGGGCGAGAACGCACATTTCGCAATGCCGCGCGCACGCTGGGCGGCGGTATGGACGCCTGCACAAGCGATGCCGGAGACCGGGGCGGTTCTTACGAGCGTTTGAGCGGCCGCAGCGCCCGCACTTCCCACTTGCCCCGGTGGACGTGACAGGCCTCGCCCTCGAGCCAAGCCTCGGCGCCGCCGTGGACATAGCTCGCGAGGAAATCCCGGCATTCGAGCCCGTCCTGCGGATAGGCCGAGGCGACGGCCGTGACGGTGCCGCGGGCCCCCGTATGCGGGTTCTCCCACGGAACGCTCGCGTGCGGCGCGCCGCGTGCGAGGAGTTCGGCCGCGGCGGCACGCGCGAACACGAGGTCCCCGTCGGCGGGCGCGCTCAGGGGTTCCGCGGCGCCGGCGGGGGCGACCGAGGCCGTCTGCGCGGGCCCGTCATCCGGGCCGAAGAGCGAGCCGAGCTGATAGGAGAAGCTGCAACCGCCCGTGGCAAGTCCGAGCATCAGCACGGCCGCCGGCGCGAGTCGCGGCAACAGCCGATGCGGTAGGCGTACGGCAGGCGTTCCTCTATAAGGGACCCGCCGGGACGTCAGCGAACCGGTCACTTGGGAACTCCGGAATGTCCCACACCGATCCGATAGAACACCCGGGCGGGTTAACGAGTGGTGATTTCACCGAGGCGGAGGAGCCGTTCCGCCTTTTTGCCGCATGGTATGGGGAGGCCGTGCAGGGCGAGCCCTCGGACCCAGACGCCATGGCGCTGTCGACGGTCGACGCCGGCGGACTGCCCAACTGCCGCATGGTGCTGATGAAGGGCTACGACGAGCGCGGCTTCGTCTTCTATACCAACCTCGAGAGCCAGAAGGGCCAGGAGCTCCGCGCCGCCCCGCGGGCGGCGGCCGTCTTCCATTGGAAATCGCTCAAGCGCCAGGTGCGCATCCGCGGGACCGTCGAGACCGTCTCCGACGCGGAAGCCGACGCCTATTTCGCCACGCGCCCGCGCCTGGCGCAGATCGGCGCCTGGGCGAGCCGGCAGTCGCGTCCGCTCGAGAGCCGGCTGGCGTTCGAGAAGGCGGTGGCGCTGCAGGCCGCCAGATACGCAGTCGGCGCGGTGCCGCGGCCGGCGAACTGGTCGGGGTATCGCATCGTGCCGCTCGTCATCGAGTTCTGGCACGACCGGCCGTATCGCCTGCACGACCGCATCGAATTCCGCCGCAGCACGCCGCAAGGAGCGTGGACCAAGACCCGGCTCTATCCGTAGAGTAGCGCTCCGCCGGCGAAGGACCGCTGACCAATGCCCACGTCGCAAGCCAACCTGCCGCGCCGCACCTTGCTGCTGACCGGAGCCAGCCGCGGCATCGGTCATGCGACCGTCAAGCGCTTCTCCGCCGCCGGCTGGCGCGTCATCACCTGCTCGCGCCATCCCTTCCCGGAAAACTGCCCGTGGGAAGCCGGGCCGGAGGATCACATCCAGGTCGATCTCGCCGATCCGCAGAACACCGAAGAGGCGATCGCCGAGATCAAGCGGCGCCTGGAAACGCACCAGCTGCACGCGCTCGTCAACAACGCCGGCATCTCGCCGAAGGCCACGGGCGGCGGCCGGCTCGGCACGCTGAACACGACGGACGAGGAGTGGCACCACGTCTTCCAGGTCAACTTCTTCGCGCCCCTGATGCTGGCGCGCGGGCTGCTCGACGAGCTCAAGGCGGCGAAGGGCTCCGTCGTCAACGTGACTTCGATCGCCAGTTCGCACGTCCATCCCTTCGCCGGCTCGGCCTACGCGACCTCGAAGGCGGCGCTCGCGGCGCTGACCCGCGAGATGGCGGCCGACTTCGGGCCGCTCGGCGTGCGCGTCAATGCCATCGCGCCCGGGGAGATCGACACGGCCATTCTCTCGCCCGGTACCGACAAGATCGTCGCCGGGATCCCGCTGCGCCGCCTGGGCACGACGGACGAGGTGGCGAAGATCATCTATGTGCTGTGCACCGAGACCTCGTCCTACGTGACGGGCGCCGAGATCCACATCAACGGCGGCCAACACGTGTGAGGCGGCACGGCGGGCTTCGCTGTCGAGCGCTGCGGACTATAGCCACTTCTTCCACTTGAAGAAGATGTAGGGAAGCACCGCCGCGACCAGCATCAGGATGAGTGCCAGCGGGTAGCCATACTCGAAATCCAGCTCCGGCATGTGCTTGAAGTTCATGCCGTAGATCGAGGCGACGAGCGTGGGCGGCATCAGCACCACGGCGGCGACCGAGAAGATCTTGATGATGTTGTTCTGCTCCAGGCTGACGACGCCGAGCATTGCGTCGAGCAGGAAGGTGATCTTGTTCGACAGGTAGCTCGCGTGATCGGAGAGCGACTGCACGTCGCGCTGCATGCCCTTGAGCTGCGCCCTCACCTCCTTGGCCCAGCGCATGCTGTCCGCCTCGTTGGCGAGATAGAGCAGGAGCCGCCCGATCGAGACGAGGCTCTCGCGCGCTTTCGAGGTCAGGTCGCCCTTCTGGCCGATGGTCTTGAGAATGTCGTTGTAGCTGCGCGAGCGGTCGGCGACCGAGCCCTCGGGTTCGAAAATGTCGTGCGAGACCTGGTCCATCTCGGCGCCGATCCGCTCGAGAATGTCGGCCGAACGGTCGATGACGGCGTCGAGCAGTTCCATCATCGCCAGTTCGCCGGTGATGGACGGAGGGCATTGCCGTGCCAGCTTGGCGCCCACGATGGTGAAAGGACGCGGCTCGTCGTAGCGCACGGTCACCAGCCGGTGGCCGGCCAGGATGAAGGTCACGGCCGTCGTGCGCGGCGTCGCCGTCTCCGACTGGCACAGCAGGGTGGCCGTCATGTAACGGGCGCCGTTCTCGACGTAGAGACGGCTTGTCACCTCGATTTCCTGCATCTCCTCCCGGGTCGGCACGGCGATCCCGAGCGTGCGCTCGACCAGTCGATCCTCCGGAACGGTCGGGCCGACAAGATCGATCCAGACGGCGGCCTCGGGAATGCTGCCGCCCTCCTCGACCAGCTGGCGCTCGAGCGAAGTCCCCTGCGGTACGTAAACCGAAAGCATGCCATCCCCCCGCCGTCGGTCCCGTCCGGTGCAGGACTCGCCCCGTCGCCCGCCGCAGTCATGGCCCGATCGCGGCGGCTTCCGCAAGCGTTTACGTCTGGGGGCGGCCGGCTCTCCTTCACTCCGCGGAGCAGGAAAACCGACCGCGACGGATGGCGAGCGACGAACATCCGCACACGCCGCCGGACAGCGGACGCCGAGGACTGGACGGGCGGAGTTGAGGCGAGGCGGTCTCAGGCCGCTTCGTCGGTAATATGCGGCGGCAGGTGCGGCTCGCTCGGAGCGTAGGCAGGGTTGCGCGAATCGCTTTGGTAGCGCACGGCCGCAGCAACCGCTGAAATCCCGATCCGCAAGTAACGGGCGTCGAGGTCGAGCGGGTTTTTCATGCTTTCTGGCTCGATCGACGAGACATCGACTGTCTTCATGTTTCCTCCTCAACGTGGTGCGCAGGTGTGTCTCTACACGTCCATGACGGCGGAAGTGCGCAAGAATTGGTGACTCACCATGACATTTCGGGACACCACGCAATGGCTTGCGTCGCGCCCTTTGAGTGGCGGGTGAATTTCGCCGCGCGCGCGAGCGTCGTAGAACAACAACGTCCGCCTGGTAAACGAACCCTTAGTCACTTTCGGGCAGGTTATCCTCTGCACGAATCGACCCATCGGTCATTGCGTCAGGCAGTAACGGTAGCGGGCTCTCCCAGGTGCGACATTCGTGCAACACCCGTTCGGCGAAGATCAGAGAGCCAGCCGGCGCGCCTAGAACGGACAAGCGAATTTCGTTAAGAACGGATTCCACGAGTCCCTTTCCTTGGCGAAATCCGGGCCCAAAAGAGTGAGGCAACGATGGCAGCACGCATGATTGTGTTTGCGTTCGCAGGTCTGCTGCTCGGCGGTTGCATGCAATCAACGATCGAACCCGCCTCGGACGCCAATCTGAAGCCGCGCGATCGCGAATTGTTGGCGCATGCGCCTTACGCCAAGGTCAACATTCCCGAACAATATCAACGCCATATCGTCGAGTACCCGCGCAAGGAGGCGCCCGGAACGATCGTGGTCGATTCCGATGCGCGGTATCTCTACTACGTGCTGCCCGGCGGCAAGGCGATCCGCTACGGCGTGACCGTGGGCGAGGAAGCGCTGGCGTGGTCGGGCGTCGCCCGCGTCGGCGCCAAGGAGGAATGGCCCTCCTGGGTCCCGACCCCGGAAATCAAGAAGCGCATAGCCGGCCTGCCGAACTTCGTCAGCGGCGGCCCGCACAACCCGATGGGCGCCCGCGCGCTCTATCTCTACGAAGGCAACAAGGACACGCTCTACCGCATTCACGGGACGAACCAGCCCGAGTACATCGGTCAGGCGATCTCGTCCGGCTGCATTCGTCTGACGAACGAAGACATCATCGATCTCTACAACCGCGTGAAGCTCGGCACCACGGTGGTGGTGCTCGCGCCCGGGCACGGCAATTCGGCGGCCAATCCGCGTATCGCCTTCACGGGCGGTCGCGAGAGCTGACGATCGGACGAGCGGAGATCTGCGGACGGCGCCGGCATCCCGGCGCCGTCTTGCTTTTGAGCGTCACCCCGGTTGTGCGTGGGTGCAAGGCCGTTCAGGCGGCGATCAGGCGCTCGCGCGTCGCCCAATCGAGCGTTCGGTCGAGCGCCCGGCCGAGCCGGTCGAACAGTTCGTCGATTTCCTGCGGGCTGATGATCAGCGGCGGACAGACCGAGACGACGTCCCCGCCGATCGCGCGCACGATCAGTCCCTCCTGCTCGGCCATGCGCACGCAATAGGCCCCGACGGCGAGCAGCGGATCGAAGGAGCGTTTCGTCTTCTTGTCGGCGACGAGTTCGACGGCGCCGATCAAGCCGAGTCCGCGTGCTTCGCCGACCAGCGGATGCGCGCCGAGCGCCTTGAGGCGGCCCTGGAACTGCGGCGCCTTGGCGGCCGCCTGCTCGACGATGCGCTCGCGCGCGTAGATCTCGAGCGCCTTGAGGGCGACCGCCGCCGAGACGGGATGCCCCGAATAGGTAAACCCGTGGCCGAAGGTGCCGATCTTCCGGCTCTGCGCAAGCAGCGCCTGGTACATGGCCTCCGGCAGCATGACGCCCGCGATCGGCAGGTAGGCGGACGACAGCGCCTTGGCGACCGAGATCGCATGCGGACGAAGGCCGACCGCCTCGCAGCCGAACATGCGGCCGAGACGGCCGAACCCGCAGATGACCTCGTCGCACACGAGATAGACGTCATGCTTCTCGCAGACGGCCGCGATCTTCTCGAAATATCCGGCCGGATGGACGATCACGCCGCCCGCTCCCATCACGGGCTCGACGAAGAAGGCCGCGACCGTTTCCGGCCCCTCGCGCTCGATCAGCGCGTCGAGCTCGGCGGCGAGCCGGGTGGAGAATTCCTGTTCGCTCTCGCCCTCGGCCGCGCCGCGATAGTGGTGCGGGCACGCGGCTTGGAGAAAATTGGCGATCGGCAGGTCGAAGTCGATCTGGTTGGTGGCAATCGCCGTCAGCGACGCCGAGGCGATCGTCACCCCGTGGTAGCCCTTGAGGCGGCCGATGATCTTCTTCTTGCGTGGCCGGCCGAGCGCGTTGTTCATGTACCAGATGAGCTTGATCTGCGTGTCGTTCGCCTCGGACCCGGAATTGCAGAAGAACACCTTGGAGACCGGCACCGGCGCGATCTCCTTCAGCCGTTCGGCGAGCTCGATCGCCGGATCGTGGCTCTTGCCGCTGAACAGATGCGCGAACGGCAATTTCCGCATCTGCGCGGCGGCCGCTTCGACAAGCTCCTCGTTGCCGTAGCCGAGCGCCGTGCACCACAGGCCGGCCATGCCTTCTAGGTAGGCCCTGCCGGCGTGATCATAGACGAACACGCCCTTGCCGCGCTCCAGAACGAGCGGACCCGCATCGCGAAACGCCGCGAGATTCGTGTAGGGGTGGACGAGCGTTTCGATGTCGCGGGCGGCAAGATTGGTCGGCACGGTCATGGCGGAACCTTCCGGTCGGCGCGTTGTCGTGGAAACCGCGCGCATTCTGGACGCCGGACCCCGGCGCGTCAAAGCCCGCGGTGCGCGGGATGGCTCGACCGCGAACTCGCCGCCGGCCGCGGTCGCGGCAGCGGAACAGTCCCGGCGTCGCTCGCGACGGTCGTTTCGTCGCCCGGCCTGCGCAGGTCCCATTGGCAGATCCGGTAGCCATTGCGCCGCTGGCGCAGGTCGACGTGCACGTGATCCTCGTGATAGCCGTCGGAGCCGGGGCCGAGCACGGTCGTAAATCGCGCGCACGCGCTTCGCCGCAGCGCTTCGCGCAGGTCGGCCGCGACCTTCGCGTCCGTCAGCACGATCTCTTCTTCCTCGCCGAGCCTCAGCGCATGGATGTCGAGGGCATCGGCCCGTCCGTGCTCGCTGAGTTTGGTGCCGGCGACGCGGTTCTGCCCGCGGCACTCGTAGGAATCCTCATCCGTCAGCGCACGCAGGCCGCCCCGATCGGCAACCTCCGGGGCGATATCCTCGCGCACCCAGCGCACCAGCACCTCGGCCATCGGGCAGCGCAGCACCGCGGGCGGCATGACCGCGACGCGCGTCCCGTCGGCGAGCACGATCGCCTGCAATTCGATCACGTCCGCGGCGCCGCATTCGCCCGGCCCCGAGAGAGCCGGCATGGCGCGATAGACCGCGCGATCGGCCGTGAGGTGCGTCTGGCACGCGCTCGGCGCCGGTGCGCCGGGGCTCGGCTGCTCCGGCTTCCCGGCGTCGCGCGGGGCAGCGAAACCCGCTCCGGACAATGGCGGCGAATCGCGATCGTGCGACGCGGGGCGCGGACGTGGCAGCGGGATGCGTTCGGCAAAAGCATCGCTCACGCCGACGAGTATGGCCACGACGCAGAGAATGAGCTTCACGTAGGCGATGGTGGCGAAAATTGCGGTTTTTGTACGGGACGAGGCCGCCGACGACTGCGCTTGGCGAGGCGCGACGGCGGGGGTTGCGACCCGATCGCGCCTCGCGCGGAGCGGCGCTCGTGGCGGATCGCGCTTCCCGGTTGCGTGGCAGCAAAATGCGCGCTGTGATAGGCGCTTCCGGAGGGGAAGGGATTGCCATGGCCGAACCGCGGCAGAAGCTCGTCAGTCTTCTCGACTACATCGAACAGGTCGTACGGCTCGACGAACGCGTGGCGTTCCGCCTTGCCGATTACAAGCTCGCGGACGGATCGACCTTCGCGGTCTCGAATGCCGACACACGCGATCTTCCCGGCATCCGTCACGACCTGCGCGACGAGGAAGGTCCGATCTGGCTGGAGGTCGAGCGGCTTTCGCGCAACGAGCCTCCGTCTCCTCCGAAGGATCTCGCCGACTGGATCGCGTTGTCGCCGGACCCGGAGAAGAGGCCGGAAATCCGCGCTCGACGCGTGGTGACCGTATCGGCGGCCGAGCGCGACGAGGCGTTGGCGAGCGGCGAGGTCCGGCCCGAGGACGTGCTCGACACGCCGCGAAGGCGGGACGAAACAGACAATTCACCCCCTCGCTTCGACCTGACGCTTCGCCTGGAGGATCGCCCCGACATCCTCTTTTCGGTCGAGCGATGGATTGACGAAACCTGGACGAACTGGTCCGCCGGGGAACTGCCGCGACGGCGGACGATCGCGCTCTATCAAAAGCTCTACAGGATCTTCCAGTTGATCGAGATGGGAGGCGCCGAAAGCCCGATCGAGCTCATCTGGGGAATTGGGGTCGTCCATTGGCAGAAGGCCGGCATCTTGCTCGACCGGCCATTGCTGGAGCGCCGGGTCGAGATCGAGCTCGACGACCGCCGCGGCGGTCTCATCCGGATCCGGCCAACGAGCGCCGAAGCCCTGTTCGATCTCAAGCCGTACGAGGAGATGGGCTGCACGGGATTGCCGGGCCTGTCCGATCTGATCCGGCGGGAAATCGAGCGGGCCAACGAGGACGAGGGCATTTCGCCGTTCGTGCGCGAAAGCTTCGAGACGGTCCTCTCGTCGGCGGGCGCGCGCCTGGACGGTGACGGCCGCTACGTGCCGGAGATCGCCGGCGCCGCCGATGCGGCGGATCCGGCGCGTCTCACCGTCACCGACCGATGGGTTCTGTTCGCTCGCCCCCGTTCGCAGCACGTGGTCCTGCAGGACATTGACCGGTTGCGGCGATACGCCGAAAACGAGGCGAACGACATCGGCGGGCTCGCGCAGCGCCTTGTCACCGAGCCGTCGGACGCGCGGCCGAGCGAAGCGTGGACGCCGCTCAGCACGAAAATCGGCGACAGTCTGCCCGGCGTCGGGCCGGCGGAGGAAAAGGCAAGCCTCGACGATGTCTTCTTTCCGAAGCCGTTCAACGACGACCAGATCGAAATCGTCCGTCGGCTGTCGGCCGCGACCGGCCTCGTCGTGCAGGGGCCGCCCGGCACCGGAAAGACGCACACGATTGCCAACCTGATCTGCCACGCGATGGCGACCGGGCAGCGCGTCCTTGTGGTCTCGCGCGGCGAATCCGCGCTGAGCGTGCTCAAAGACCAGCTTCCGGAGGAAGTGCGGCCGCTTGCCATCGCCGTCCTGTCGAACGAACGGCAAGGCCTGCGGCAGATCGAGAGCGCCATCCGCGAAATCCAGAGCGTGGTCGAAAGCACGCAACCGGCGAACCGGCGTCTCGTGATCGCCGGGCTCGAAAGGGAGATTCAGGGACTCCAGGACCATGTCCGTGCCGTCGACCGCGAGATCGACCAGATCGCGCAAGCGCATCTGGCAAAGCTCGGCCCGCGCACGGAAACCCCCGACGCGCTTGCCCGGCGCATCGTTGCCGAGCGCGAGGCGTTCCAATGGTTCGTCGATCGGCCGGCGCGATTTGCCGCGGAAACCGACCTGTCGGATTCAGACATGGCCGCCCTGTCCGCGGCGCGCCGGCGCGCGGGCGAATGGATCGACCACCTCGGGGTCGCGTTGCCGGCCCCCGCCGATCTGCCGGACGTCGAGACCATCGCGCGCTGGCACGCCGACCTCGTGGGCGCGGCGCAATACGGCCAGGCCGCGAGCAGCGGCCCCGCGTCGTCGATCCGGGTGACCGCGGCCAACGCCGACGAGGCGATGGCGGTGGCGCGGACGCTGGAAGACCTGGCACGGCTGCAGGACCTCGTGGCCGAAGCGCGGTGGATCGAGGCGATCTGGAAGGCGGCGATCCGGGGCGAACAAGATCCCTGGTGCGACCGCCTGCGGGAACGGATCGGCGAAGCCGCCGCCATCAACGCCGACTGGGCCGGGCTGCTCGGCCGCGCGGTGGAACTGCCCGAGGGACTGCTCGACGACGAGGACGCGCAGGCCGCCATCGGACGCGCGGCGGGCGGACAGCGGCCCTGGCCGCTCATCGCGCTCGGCAAGGGCCGCGCCAAGGCGCTGGTCGCGGCCATCAAGGTGGACGGCGCCTGCGTGCGCGACGACGACACGCAGGCCTGGCGCCACGTGGCGTCCGTGCTCGCCGTCGCCTTGCGGCAACGGGCGGCCAGTGCGCGCTGGGATGCCTTTGCCAACGAAGTCGGGGCGCCGTCCGGCCCCGATCGCAAGGCCGCCGTCGAGTTCTGTCAGACCGTCCTGCGCGTATGCGATGACGTGCGCGCCCGTTCGTCGGCGCTCGCATCGATCGTCGCAGATGCCTTCACGGTCGAGGCGCTTTCGACGGATCGTGAACTCTGCCTCGCGCTCGCCCGGCAGATCGGCGCCGCCGCCACATCCGCCCGCCTGTCCGCCGTCGAGCAGGACCGCCGGCGGATCCTCGCGCTTTTTCAAGGCGGCGACCAGACCTCCGTGCTGATCCGCCAGTTCTTCGAGGAGCTCCTGGGCAAACCGTGGGCCGGCGCGGAAAAGATCACGAGCCTGTGGGCCGCCGTCCTCGACCGTCTCGGCGAGATCAAGGCGCGCGCCCGCGATTTCGAAGTCATTCGCAGCGTCAGCGACGCGATCGCCGCCGCCGGCGCGCCCGCCTGGGCCAGGCGCCTGCGCGAAGAAGCCGCCGGCGACGACGATCCGCTGTTGCCGCCCAACTGGCGCGAGGCATGGGACCACGCCGCCGCCGAAGCGCTGCTCGCGCGCATCGACCAGCGCGAGCGGCTGGCGCAGCTGGCGGCCGATCGCGCCCAGGCCGAGGCCCGTTGCCGCAAGCTCTTCGGCGCGCTCGTGCGCGAACGGACCTTCTACGAACTCGACCGCCGCCTGTCGCCGTCGATCAAGGCCTCGCTCGTGCAGTTCGTGCGCGCGCTCGCCCGCATCGGCAAGGGGACCGGCAAGTCCGCGTGGATCCACCGTCGCGCCGCGCGCGAAGCGATGTCGCGGTGCTACGGCGCCGTGCCGTGCTGGATCATGCCGAGCTGGCGCGTGGCCGAGCAGCTGCCCGCCGAGCTTGCCGCGCTCGACCTCGTCATCATCGACGAAGCCTCCCAATCGGACGTCACCGAGCTGCCGGTGCTGCTGCGCGGCCGGAAGATTCTCGTGGTGGGCGACGACCGCCAGGTCAGCCCGACCGCCCCCTTCGTCACGCAGCAGAAGATCAACCAGCTGCGCCACCACTTCCTGCGCGACCTCCCGTACGGGAGCCTGCTCGAGCCGGGCGAGAGCGTCTACTACCTCATGCGCGCGGTGTTCCCGAACGAGCGGCTGATGCTGAAGGAGCACTTCCGCTGCGTCGAGCCGATCGTCCGGTTCTCCATGCAGTTCTACCCCGAGAAGATGCTGCCGCTGCGCGTGCCGACCGCACGCGAACGCATCGATCCTCCGCTCGTGGACATCTACGTCCCGCACGGCAGGCGATCGAAAAGCAGGCGCATCAACGAAGCCGAAGCCGAGGTGATCGTGCAGGAGATCGCGGACCTGACGGCGCGGCCCGACACGCGCGAGCGCACCGTGGGCGTCATTTCACTGATCGGCGCCGAGCAGGCGGAATTCATCCGCGCGAGGCTGTCGGAGACGATCGGCGAAGAAGTGATGCAGCGCCACGCGATCCTGTGCGGCGACAGCGCCGCCTTCCAGGGCACGGAACGCGACATCGTCTACCTGTCGATGGTGGCCGACCCGCTGCACAAAACGGCGCTGACCATGCAGCGCTACGAGCAGCGCTTCAACGTGGCGGTGTCGCGCGCACGCGACCGCCTCGTGCTGGTGCGTTCGGTGAAGCGCGAGGACCTCAACCCGGAAGACCTGAAGGCGAAGCTCATCGCCCATTTCGAGAACCCGATGCCGGAGACCGAGGATCAGCCCGAAGACGTCCTCGCCCGCTGCGAATCCGGTTTCGAACGCGATCTGATGCGCCGGCTGATCGAGCTCGGCTACCGCGCCAAGTCCCAGGTCGGTTCGCTGGGATTCCGGATCGACATCGTGGTCGAGGGCGCGGGCGGAGAGCGGCTGGCGGTCGAATGCGACGGCGATCGTTACCACGGCTCGGAGCAGTGGGCGCAGGACATGCGCCGCCAGCGCGTGCTCGAGCGGGTCGGCTGGCGATTCTGGCGCTGCTTCGCCTCGAGCTTCTATCGCGACCCGGACGCCGTGCTGGCCGATCTCCTCGACACGCTCGCGCGCATGGGCATCGAGCCCGCGAAAAACGGCGCGGCCGCGGATCCGCTGCGCCGCCATACCGAGCACCGGATCGCCGCGCCGCCGCGATCCACGACGGAGCTGCCCGGCATCGATCTCGGCGGGGCGTCATCGCAACCGGCCGCGCAGCCTGCAACCGACGGCGGCGGCGAGCCGGGCGTCGCGCTCGGAGACAAGGTGGTGGTGCTTTTTTCCGACGGTTCGCGGCAGTCCGTTCAGCTCACGGCCGCGTCGGACAGCCTCGATCACGGCCAGCTCTCCGTCGACTCCGCGCTCGCCCAGGCGATGCTCGGCGCCGAGGAAGGCGACGAGATCGAGCTGCCGCCGGAGCGCGGCCAGCATCGCAAGGCGCTGATCGAGAGCATCGAGAAGAACGGGCTGCATCGCGGCGCGGCCGCGAACGGTCCGTCTGTCGCGGCGGCCACG
The DNA here is from genome assembly GCA_964538565.1 of uncultured Hyphomicrobiales bacterium. GTDB lineage: Bacteria > Pseudomonadota > Alphaproteobacteria > Rhizobiales > Xanthobacteraceae > CAYVBN01. The sequence goes on from CAZIGW010000045.1 coordinate 13,983, forward strand.
ATCCCGGCCCGCAGTCCGGCGAGCCGGTTTGCAGCGGGACACGAGGCGCATTCGTGACGCCGCGAGTTCGGGCGGCGTGGAGCTCGCTGTCGATTGCCAGCCGCCAGCAACCCGGTTCGTGACATGGCCGCCTTCGACGTCGTGGTGGTGGGTCTCGGCGCAACGGGCGCATCCGCGCTCGCCGAGCTCGCGCGGCGCGGCGTGCGCGTCCTCGGCATCGAACGCTTTTCGCCCGGGCATGACCGCGGCTCCTCGCACGGGCTGACGCGGATCATCCGCCTCGGCTATTTCGAGGACCCCTGCTACGTCCCGCTGCTGCGCGAAGCCTATCCGCTCTGGCGCGAGATCGAGGCGCGTTCGCGCAGCGATCTCTTGCACGTGACGGGCATTCTCGAAGTTGGGCCGCCCGACGGAGACCTCGTGCGCGGCACGCTGCGATCGGCCCGCGAACATGCGTTGACGCACGAGATGCTCGACGCGCAGGCCGTCGCGCGAAGGTTTCCGGCCTTCCGCCTCCCCGCCGATTTCCTCGGCGTATTCCAGCCGGACGGCGGATTCCTCCTGGCCGAGGCCGCGGTGCTGGCGCAGGTCGCACTCGCGCGTGCCGACGGTGCGCAGGTGCGCGAGGGCGAGACCGTGCGGACGATCGCGCCGTCGTCCACGGGGGTGCGACTTGCGACCGACGCCGGGACGATCGAGGCCGGCGCGGTCGTCGTCGCCGCCGGCCCCTGGGTGAAGCGCCTCCTGCCCGACCTGCCCGCGCCGTTGCGGG
>CAZIGW010000046.1:0-9060 GCA_964538565.1 uncultured Hyphomicrobiales bacterium
AAGGTCGGCCTGACGATGCCAAAGACGGTCGCCGTAGTCGATTACCTCAATCTCCGCGCGAAGGAGGATTACTACAAAGAGATCAAGATCGGGAACGCACTATTCAAGCGCTACTCGCAAAAAGCCATCACGGCCATTCGAGAAGCGGTGCAGAAGGAGAGCGCAGACTCGATTTGGGCGAAGCGTCCGGGAGCCGGTGGAAAGAAATGAGCGAAGCCTTTACCGAGTCCGTCGTCGAGCATGCCGCCTTGGGCTGGCTGGAGGCTATGAGCTGGCAGACAGCGCACGGCCCGAACCTCGCGCCCGACGGGTCTATTGCGGAGCGGCATGACTATAGCGAAGTCGTCCTCACGCAGCGGCTCCGCGACGTGCTCACGCGCCTCAATCCGACGTTACCGCCCGAAGCACTCAAAGACGCCTTCCGCAAGCTCACGCGCCCCGAAGGTACGGAGCTGATTCAGCGAAACCGGTACATCCATCGCCTGCTGGTGGATGGTGTCACGGTCGAGTACCGCACGAGCGACGGCCGTCCGCGCGGGGCGCAGGCGCGTGTCATCGACTTTGACGCCGTCGCGAACAACGACTGGCTCGCGATCAATCAGTTCACCGTCATGGAGAACAAACACACACGCCGGCCGGGCAAGCTCATGGAGAAGATCGCGCGATGACCGAAGCACCCAATTCCACGTCCTTAACGGCCAAACCACTTCGGAAGCTTATCCTTGAAGCCCTGCAGCGAAATCCAGGGCTCAAAGCCTCGGAGCTTGCTACCGCGCTCGGTCGGGAGCGGCGCGAAATTAATCGGTGTCTGACCTACGAGCTTGCGGGTCAAGTTCGGCAGGGGAGCGACTATCGCTGGCGACTCGCGCAGCGCGATGAACCGAGGGGAGCTCCAGCGCCGGCTCCGACAACCGAGTTCTCCCGTCTATGTCGGTATTACCTCGAATGTATCAGCCAGGATATGGACGTGGGCGTGAGCGAGTTCGCCCGCAATCAGTACGGAGATCCGAACTACGCGCAGCTGCCTTCCGTGCCGGTTGGATCGGACGCGGACTGGTGGAACTCGCCCGGAGTCGGACGCTTGATCGGCAAGGTACGCGCCGAGCGAGGGAAGCTGATGCTATGGCTCGGATACCCGGTTCGCTTGCGCCAGCACCGGACCGCCCGTTGGGAAGGCTTTTTCGTCGAGCCGGTGCTCATGTGGCCTGTGTTGCTTCCGGAAGTAAACGGAGAAGCGCCGAGTATTGACGAACAAACACCCCTACTGAATGCGAAGTTCCTGCGCAGCGTAGCGATGGGCGATGGAATGCAACTCGCGGAAGAGACTGCCCAATTGTCGGAGGAACTCGGATTAGGCGCCCCAGTCGCGGACCTACCCGAGATCGACGAACTGATCGAGCGTTTGGTTCGCATCCGGCCGGACTGGGATTGGCAGGAGCAGATCGAGCCGTCTGCCTGCAGGACTGCGCCTTCGCTAGCGGATATGTCGGCTCCCGGGATCTACAACTGTGCAGTCATTGTTCCCGGCGAACGCTCACCGTACACACAAGGCCTCGAAACAGAGCTGAAGAGCCTATCGGATTTATCCGAGATAAGGCTGCAGGGCACGGTGCTTGGCCGGTGGTTGGCAGAAGAAGTTCCGGTTCCGACGGCCGACGCGCCTGATTCCGACCCACTGATCGAAGTGCTGCCGATGAACACCGAGCAGCGCGCCGCTGTCCGTGCCGCGTTAACAGCAACCCATACGGTGGTTACCGGGCCACCCGGAACCGGTAAGTCGCAGGTCGTGACGAACATGCTCGTTAACGCGGCTTGGCGCGGCATGAAAGTTCTCTTCGCAAGCAAGAACAACAAGGCGGTGGATGTCGTCGAAGCGCGGGTCAACGGCCTCGGAAACCGTCCAGTGCTCCTGCGGCTCGGATCGAAGGACTATCAGGCGCGGCTGGCGGGATACCTCACTCAGCTCCTTGCGGGTAGCCCTGGGCCCGAAGTGCAAACCAATTACCGCGAAGCGGTCGAGCGACATCGCAGCTTGGCGACACGACTTCGCGAGCTCGATCGGCTTCAGCAAGAAACCTTGGACCGTCGCAATGCAGTTGACCGCCTCGATGCGGATGTGGAGGAAGGACGGCAGCTTTTCGGAGCCGGTTTCAACGCACTGACCGTGGCGATCCGGGATCGAGCCTCAGCAGATCTTGCGATGCTGAGCAAGGCGGTCGACGGCGCCGATCGGGACAAACAAGGTCTCATCGTCAGACTCTTCTGGGGTTTGTTGCGCAAACGGAGAACGCAGGACCTAGCCGATGCTGTTAGGCAAGCAGACGGCACATTCAGTGCCCTGGCAATGAACTGGCGAGCCCGGGAGGAACAAGAGGGAATTTCGGTGCTTCGAACGCGACTCGCTGATCTGAAGCGGCGTGTCGAGATGGCGCGCAAGGTAGTCGCCTATAAAGAAGCGTTGCAGGCATTACAGGAGTCATCGTCCTTCGAAAACATCGCGATGCGCAGAACCGAGCTGGCCAACGAGGTGAGCCAGAACTCAGTACGGTTGTGGAGGGATTGGGTTCAACTCGCACCAACCCGACTGACGTCTTCGCAGCGCAAGGACGTCGCAGACTATGCAGCGGCTCTGCAACTCATCACCGGTCCGGACGGCGATCGCGTGCATCCGACCGTGAGGCAGAGAGCGCGAGCTCTACAGTCGAAAGTGACGTCTCTTTTTTCCTGCTGGGCAATTACATCACTTTCGGCCAGGGGAAGAATTCCGCTAGAGCCCGGATACTTCGATCTCGTGGTCATCGACGAGGCCAGTCAGTGCGACATCGCTTCGGCACTGCCGCTGCTCTACCGCGCAAAGCGCAGCGTCATCATTGGCGACCCAATGCAACTGCGCCATATCAGTACGCTCACAAGGTCGCGTGACAGTGAGCTTCAGCACAAGCACGGATTGGTGGAACAGCGACTCGGGTGGATGTACTCCGTCAACTCGCTATTTGACCTCGCTGCGAGCATCGTATCCTCTGAGCACATCATCAATCTGCGCGATCATCATCGCTCACACGCGGACATAATCGGCTTCTCGAATGAGGTCTTCTATGAAGGTCATCTGCGAGTGGCGACTCGCTATCCGCAGCTCAAGCGGCCCAATGTAAATCAGCCAGGCATCGTGTGGCAGAACATGAGCGGTTCGGTCACGCGGCCTCGGGAAGGCGGCGCTCAGAATGCCGAGGAAGCGCACGCGATTGTAGAGGCGCTCGTCGATCTACTCGTTTCCCGGGGATACACGGGTACCGTGGGCGTGGTCACTCCGTTCCGCGCTCAGGCGCAACTGCTTCAGTCGCTGATTCAATCCCGGCGCGAGCTGGAAAGCGTCGTCGCAAGGGCTGAGCTGCTCGTCGATACGGTCCACAAGTTTCAGGGCGACGAGCGAGATGTGATGTTTTTTTCGCCAGTGGTCTCGAGCGGGATCTCTCCCGGCGCGCTGAGTTTTCTGCGAAGCAATGGAAATCTCTTCAACGTGGCGATCACTCGGGCTCGTGGACTATTGCATGTCGTAGGGGACAAGCGAGCAGCTGCCTCGTGCGGTGTGAGCTATCTCGAGGCATTCGTCAAATACGTTTCTGCACTCGACGCGACTAGTGACCGCGTCGAGAAGCATGCCGCCGCAGTGGTCGGTCCCGATTACCCGACGGTGCGTCACCCGGAGCGTGTATCCGAGTGGGAGCGTGTGCTCTATAAAGCGATGCTGGCAGCGGGGCTGAGGCCGATTCCGCAGTTCAGCGTTGAGCAATACGATCTCGACTTCGCACTCTTTGAAGGAAACCGGAAGCTCGCAATAGAGGTCGATGGTGAGCGTTACCATCGAAGCTGGACCGGGGAGTTGTGTTTGCGAGACCAGCTTCGCAATCAGAGGCTCATAGAGCTTGGGTGGGACGTTCAAAGATTTTGGGTGTACGAGCTCCGGGATGAGCTGGAACGCTGCGTGCGGCTTGTCGAAGCCTGGGTGCATAAGGCAAGAAGCGATGCTGCGTAACTGCAAGTGCTAAAGCAGGCTCGAAGAGGTGTGCCCGCCGACGCGTCTCCTGCCGTAGGGCGCATTTTCTGTGATCAGAAGTCGGTGATGCGCCCGGAGCGAAAACCAGTGGGGGACTGGACGTTGACGCAGTATGTGCATAATCTGCACATGCTGCGGCGAACAAGAACGCATTAACGACGTCCGTTTGGCGGCACTCGCGCTGCTGGTGGCAGAGTCCGCACCAAGGGATGAGGCGATGATCCGCCTGGTGATGAACGCGCTCGCCGAGCTACAGTTTTGAGCGCCTTTACAGAATTCGTCGTCGAGAAATCCGCTCTGGGCTGGCTGGAGACTATCGGCTGGCAGATAGCGCACGGACCGAATCTCGCACCCGACATGCCCGGGGCCGAGCGGCGGAACTACGGTGAGGTCGTGCTGGAACGGCGGCTCCGCGACGCACTCACGCGCCTCAATCCGACGTTACCGCCCGAAGCACTCGAAGACGCCTTCCGCAAGCTCACGCGCCCCGAAGGTACGGAGCTGATCCAGCGAAACCGGTACATCCATCGCCTGCTGGTGGATGGTGTCACGGTGGAGTATCGCACGAGCGACGGCCACGTCCGCGGGGCGCAGGCGCGTGTCATCGACTTTGACGCCGTCGCGAACAACGACTGGCTCGCGGTCAATCAGTTCACCGTCACGGAAAACAAACACACACGTCGGCCGGATGTGGTGCTGTTCGTGAATGGTCTGCCGCTCGCCGTGCTCGAACTGAAGAACGCCGCTGACGAAGACGCGACCATCTGGAGCGCGTTCGAGCAGCTCCAGACGTACCAAACGGAGCTACCGACGCTTTTTGCTTCGAACGCCGTGCTCGTGATTTCCGACGGGGTCGAAGCGCGTGTCGGGGCACTCGGCGCAGGTCGTGAGTGGTTCAAGCCGTGGCGAACCATTGCAGGTGATCGTCTTGCCGATTCACAGATGCCGCAGCTGCAGGTCGTCATCGAGGGGTTGCTCCACCGCCGCCGTTTCCTCGATCTGGTGCGCGACTTCATCGTTTTCGAGGACGACGGGAGTGGGCTGCTCATCAAGAAGATGGCGGGCTACCACCAGTTCCACGCAGTGCACGTGGCGGTCGCGCAGACCTTGAGAGCGGCGGAGCTGTCTCGCGCCGATCATGTTGCCGACGAGCCCGGTAGCGACGAAACCGGCGGTAAGCCTGGCGGAAGGCCGGGGGACCGGCGAGTGGGCGTGGTCTGGCACACGCAAGGGTCGGGCAAGAGTCTCACGATGGCGTTCTACGCCGGCCGCATCATCCGCGAGCCAGCGATGCAGAACCCCACCGTCGTCGTGCTCACGGACCGCAACGACCTAGACGATCAGCTGTTCGGCACGTTTTCGCGCTGCCAGGGCCTTCTGCGTCAGCCGCCCGTGCAGGCAGAGTCTCGCGCCCATCTGCGGGAGCTGCTCTCGGTCGCCGTCGGCGGCGTCGTGTTCACCACGATTCACAAGTTCTTCCCGGAAGAAAAGGGTGATCGGCACCCGGTGCTCTCCCATCGGCGCAACATCGTCGTAATCGCCGACGAGGCGCACCGCAGCCAGTACGACTTCGTCGATGGGTTCGCGCGTCACATGCGCGACGCCCTTCCGCACGCCTCGTTCATCGGCTTCACAGGTACACCGATCGAGCTTGCAGACGCCAACACGCGCGCGGTGTTCGGTGACTACATCAACATCTACGACATCAAGCAGGCCGTGCAGGACCGCGCGACGGTGCCGATCTACTACGAGAGCCGGCTGGCGAAGCTCGCGCTGAACGAGGCCGAGCGTCCGAAGATCGACCCGGAGTTCGAGGAGGTCACGGAGGGCGAAGAGATCGAGCGCAAGGAAAAGCTCAAGAGCAAGTGGGCGCAGCTCGAGGCGATCGTCGGCGCCGACAAGCGGCTGGCGCTCCTGGCCCGGGACATTGTCGAGCATTTCGAAAAGCGACTCGAAGCCATGGAAGGCAAGGCGATGGTGGTGTGCATGAGCCGCCGGATCTGCGTGGATCTCTACCGAGAGATCCTGAAGCTGCGGCCGGCGTGGCACGACGACGATGATCAGCGCGGGCAGATGAAGATCATCATGACCGGCTCCGCGTCGGACCCGGCGGACTGGCAGCCCCACATCCGCAGTAAGTCACGGCGCGAAGCGCTAGCCAACCGCTTCCGGGACGCGAAGGATCCGTTTCGGCTGGTCATCGTGCGGGACATGTGGCTCACGGGCTTCGACGCGCCGAGCCTGCACACGATGTACGTCGACAAGCCCATGCGCGGCCACGGGCTCATGCAGGCAATCGCTCGCGTCAACCGTGTGTTCAAGGATAAGCCGGGCGGATTGGTGGTCGACTACCTCGGCCTGGCGCATGAACTGAAGGCGGCGCTTGCTACGTATACGGAAAGCGGTGGTACGGGGCGTACGGCGCTGAACCAGGAAGAAGCCGTTGCCCTCATGCTGGAGAAGTACGAGGTCTGCTGCGGGCTGTTCCACGGCTTCGACCGCTCCAAGTGGACGAGCGGCACACCGCAGGAGCGGCTGCAGCTGCTGCCCGCCGCACAGGAGCATGTTTTGGCGCAGGAGGACGGCAAGAACCGCTGCATCCAGGCCGTGCGGGAGCTGTCGCAAGCGTTCGCGCTCGCCGTGCCGCATGAGGAGGCGCTGCGCATTCGCGACGACGTCGCGTTCTTCCAAGCCGTTCAGGCTGTGCTGGCCAAACGCACCCCGGGCGACTCGCGACCGGAGGAGGAACTCGATCATGCCGTGCGGCAGATCATTTCGCGGGCGGTTGCGCCCGAGGGCATGATCGACATCTTCGCGGCCGCGGGCCTCGCAAAGCCGAACATCTCCGTTCTGTCCGACGAGTTCCTTTCCGAAGTGCGCGGCATGCCTCACCGGAATCTGGCCGTCGAGCTGCTGCAGAAGCTGCTGAAGGGGGAGCTGCGACTTCGTCGAAGAAAGAACATCGTTCAGGCGCGCTCCTTTGCCGAAATGCTGGAGCAGTCCATTCGCCGTTATCAGAACCGCACGATCGAAGCCGCCCAGGTGCTCGAGGAGCTGATCGGGCTCGCCAAGGAGATGCGCGAAGCAAATGCTCGCGGTGCGGCACTCGGTCTCACGGAGGATGAGCTGGGTCCTACGACGCGCTGGAAACAAACGACAGTGCGGTCAAAGTGCTCGGCGACGAAACGCTACGCACGATTGCACGGGAGCTCGTGAAGATCGTACGCAACAACGTCAAGATCGACTGGACGATGCGCGAGAACGTCCGCGCGCAGCTTCGCGTGCTCGTCAAACGCCTTCTGCGAAAGTACCGCTATCCGCCTGACAAGCAGGAGAAGGCGACACAGCTCGTGCTCGAGCAGGCCGAAACTCTGTCAGAGGAGTGGGCGTTTGCGTAATGTTGGAGGGAGCTGGTCTGGCGCGCGATGACGTCCGCTTCGGCTTTTGCGACGAGAAGTCCGCATCGATCGTGAGGTAGGGACCTTCGAATGTGGGCAGCTGGATCAGAGATTGACCGCCCACGAACACCGCGCTCCTCCAGCCAGGACGCGCGCGAATAGCATAGATGACTTTCTTCAGGTCCGCTGGAGTGAACCAGTCGTAGTCGTTAGGTGATACCCCATGCGTCACGCCGGTCGAATTGCAGGGTGACGGGCAGCACATGGCTGTCCTTGCTGTTGCGGGTGTGGGTGGCGTCCTGGCGACCCTCGACTCGAGCCGCGTGACGCGTCCGTGCTTTTGCACCGATGTCTCCACTTGTTTTGCCGTGACCGCCATAGCGCCCTTCCCTTTACGATGCTGGGCAGACGCGACCCCGCCGACGCGCTGGCGCGCCGGCAGGAGCGCGCGCTATTGCCGGTGATCCGATAAATCAGGACGAACGGGCGCGTGGCGTCCTTGAACGACCGCAGAGTCGCGGCGACCTCGCGATCGACGTCGACGTTCTCGAGCAGGACGGCTGAGTATTGCGCTGCAGTGGCGCGCTGGATCAGCACGTCACTCATGAAGTCCGGGTCGATCTGCGAGCTCTGCGCCGCGAGCGGCGGAAAGCGCGAATGGCTCTCCAGGAAGTTGACGCCCTCGTCTCGTAACCGAGTGAGCGTCGGCGGGTCACGGTCCTCGGCGGACGCGGCGGAGAGCAGCTCCGGGATAAACAGGACGATGTTGTGCCGCTCTGCGGCAAGAAGCCGCGTCGATGCTGCAAGTGCGATTGCGACGAGCGCGAGGTGACGACCTCGGACGCTTGTGATGCGGGCCATTCGATCCTCCCGTTCTTTGCGAATTGTCTCGGGTGTGCGCGCACCTCTCCCGGTACTGCGCAAATGTCTCTGGGTATCGCGCGTACCTCTCTGGTTTCCGCACAACTGTCTCTGGGTATCGCGCGTACCTCTCTGGTTTTCGCACAACTGTCTCTGGGTATCGCGCGTACCTCTCTGGTTTCCGCACAACTGTCTCTGGGTATCGCGCGTACCTCTCTGGTTTTCGCATAACTGTCTCTGGGTATCGCGCGTACCTCTCTGGTTTTCGCATAACTGTCTCTGGGTATCGCGCGTACCTCTCTGGTTTTCGCCTAACTGTCTCTGGGTATCGCGCACACCTCTCTAGGTGCGGCGCATCAACTCTCGCCGCGTCCGGAAAGCAGGTCGCCTGGGTTGCGCGCCGCCCGCATTCATCGCGCGTTGCAGTGCACCCGAGATCTTCATGATTTTTGTTTCCGAACGTAAACGCGATTCGACATAGCGCGATGGAACGCGCGCGAGAAGCATCGACGCGCGACGACATGAACCTGATGTTCACTCGATACATATCTACGACTTCTCGGATGGCATCAGGAGACGTCATCCACCTCGGCGCCAGATCCGCATGCACCTGGCGCCGAGGCGACTGTTGCGCTATTCGACAGGCTCGATGATCAACCTCCGCTCACTGACATCAATCTGTACCTTCCCGCCGATCGGGAACCCAGCGCGTTCGAGCCAGCGCCCGCTCAGGCGCAAGAACGGCAC
>CAZIGW010000047.1:0-10686 GCA_964538565.1 uncultured Hyphomicrobiales bacterium
AGGTCGAGACGCTGAAGCGCGCGGGCGCGCGGTTTCGCAACGACATCGTCACGGGCATTGGCGGCAAGCAGATCCTGCTCGAGGACCCGTCGGGCAATCTAGTCGAGCTGTTCGAGCTGGCTGCGCGCTGAGGGCGGGAGCGACACACGACGGCGAGCACTGGATTGCGCATGGACGTCGGCGGTAAGCATCTGCGCGGACAGCAACTGAGCTGCGCGGGCTCGTGGATCAGGATTAGCGCAGGTGTCCGCCGGTGTCACCGGGCTCATCGGGCCGAGGCCTGTCCGACCGGATAGGCGGCTCCCTCCACTCTCCTATACGTCTGCGATCTCCGAATCGCCTTCGCGGCGATTGTCGCGCCGGCCGTTCGCCCCGAGGCTATCGCCTCAACGCGAAGCAGCCCGGGAACGCAGATGGCGACACGAATTGGCGTGGATATCGGCGGGACGTTCACCGACCTCGTCTTGTACGACGATGCGACGGGCGCGATCACGGTCGAGAAAGTCCCCACCACGCCCGCCGCGCCGGAAATCGGTTGCATCGAGGCGGTGCGCCGTGCGGTCGACGCCAGCGCGATGGCCGGCGCCGACTATTTCCTTCATGGCACCACAGTCGGTCTGAACGCGCTGCTCGAGCGGCGGGGCGCCGTTGTGGGTCTACTCTGCACGAGTGGATTCCGCGACTCGCTCGAGATACGCCGCGGCTCCCGGCCGGAGGCTTATGACCTGCTCTGGAGCCCCGCGCCGCCGCTCGTGCCGCGTCACCTTCGTCAGCCGGTGAAGGAGCGCATCGGCGCGCAGGGCGAAGTGCTGCAAGCATTGGATCCGGATGACGTGCGCCGCGCCCTCACCATGTTTGCGAAGCACGGCGTCGACTCGATCGCGGTCTGTTTCATGAACGCCTACGCCAATCCCGTTCACGAGATTGCGGCCGAGCGCGTGTGCCGCGAAGCCGGCTTCAAGGGCGCGATCTCGCTGTCGCATCGCCTTTCCCGCGAATACCGCGACTACGAACGGACCAGCACCACCGTGATCGACGCCTTCGTGCGCAACCGGATGTCCGACTACCTCCAGCGCGTGGAGCGCGGCGTGAAGAGCCTGGGTTTCGCAGGCGTGTGCCTCGTCACGCGCTCGGGCGGCGGCTCGATGAATTTCGACGAAGCCCGGGAGCGCGCGTTCGAGACGATCATGTCGGGTCCCGTGGCCGGCGCCGAAGGCGCCGCGGAGCTCACCCGCGCGCTCGCGCTCGGCGACCTCGTGACCGCGGACGTCGGCGGCACCAGTTTCGATACGGCCCTCATCGTGGATGGGCGACCGCGGCTGCTCTACCAGGGCGAAGTCGCCGACATGCCCATCCAGGCCGAGTGGGTCGACGTGCGGTCGATCGGCGCGGGCGGCGGCTCAATCGCCTGGATCGATGCGGGAGGCCTGTTACAAGTCGGCCCGCACAGCGCCGGAGCGGACCCGGGGCCCGCCTGCTATCGCCGCGGCGGAACACACGCGACGGTCACGGATGCCGCGTTCTATCTGGGCATGATGGGCGAAGGGCGGCTCGCCTCCGGGCTGACGCTCGATCGCGGCGCGGCCGAAGCGGCTCTCGCGCCCATCGCGCGGCAGCTCGGCTACACTGTTCGCGATGCCGCGATCGGCATCATCCGGATCGCGTGCTCGAGCATGGCCGACGCGATCCGCGAGATCACCATCGAGCAGGGCGTCGATCCGCGGCGCCTCAAGCTGCTCGTCTTCGGCGGCGCGGGTCCGATGCTCGCGACCGAGATCGCGCGCGAGCTCGACATCGACACCCTCATCGTGCCCGCGTACGCCGGAAATTTCTCGGCGTGGGGATTGCTCGGCTCGGATCTCGTTCGCACGGCGACCCGCACCCATCGACTGCCGCTGAGCGAAGAAGGGCTGCGCCAGGCGAACGCGGTCCTCGAGGAGGTGTTCGCCGAGATCGAAGCGCGCGGCGTCGATCCCGCATTCACGCGGGAGGGTGTTCGGGAGGTCTCGCTCGGTATGCGCTACATCGGCCAGGAGCACAGCCTCGCGATTCCTGTGGAGCATGTTTCGGGTCGCATCCGCGCGGATGCCGCCGCCATCGAAAATGCGTTCCGGCAGGCGTACCTGCGGAGTTTCGGCGTAGCGCTGCATGGCGCCGTGGAGATCATCACGCTGCGCGCAGCGATCCGGAAGCAACTCCCGCGCACGGTCCACGCGCCCAAGCCGAATCCTCCAGGTGCTGAAGGTCGATGGCGATTCCATTCGTTTGCGCTCGGCTCGGAAGCGGAGGCGACGACCTGTGCGCGCGACTCGCTGCCACACGGGGAAATGCGCCGCGGTCCGGCAATCCTCTATGAGAGCACCACGACCACATACGTCGATGCGGATTTCAGCTACGGCGTGGCAGCCGATGGCCTCCTGTATCTCAGGCGCGAAAGGAGCGGATCGTGAGCGACTTCGTGGACGCCACACTGCACGTTTATCGAGGTGACGCACGGCCGTCTTTCGCGAGCCGGCGCGAAGCGGATCCCGTGACCACGCAAATCATCCGCCACGCGCTCAACTCCGCGGCGACCCAGATGAAGCGCGCGATGATCCGCACCTCGTTCTCGCCGATCATCTACGAGGCGCTCGATTTCGCGGTTGTCATCTACGACCGCAACATACGCCTGCTCGCACAGGCGCCGACGCTGCCGGTGTTCATGGGCACCATGAGCTTCTGCATCGAGGCGGCCGTTGCCGCAGTCGGCGGTGAGCGCGCGCTCGAGCCGGGAGACGTGCTGATCTACAACAAGCCGTATGGCACGGGCTCTCACGCGCAGGACTGTGCAGTCGTCGTGCCCGTGTTTCGCCCCGACGGCGTGCTGATCGGCTACGCGGCGAACAAGGCTCATTGGCTCGATGTCGGGGCGATGGCGCCCTACTGCACGAACACGACCGACGTGTTTCAGGAAGGCGTCGTCATTCCCGGCGTGAAGCTGTACCGGCGCGGCGTGGTCAACGAGGACGTGCATCGCATGCTCCTTGCGAACTCACGCTTCGCGCACGTCGTCGAGGGCGATCTCAACGCGCAGATCGCCAGTTGTCATGTGGGCGCACGGGAGCTGCAGCGAGTCGTCGACCGGTTCGGAGTGGATGTGTTCGAGGCCTGCGTCGAGCGGATGCTCGATCACGGAGAATCCGTGGTGCGCCGGTTCCTGGAGCGCATCCCCGACGGCGTGTATCAGGCCAGAGGGTTCATGGACGACAACGGGATCGACGCGGACTCCATCGAGTTCGAAATCGCCGTGGAAGTGTCGGGCTCGGACGTGCGCTTCGATTTCAGCCGCGTGCCCGCAGCCAGCCGCGGCCCGATCAATTGCCCGCTGCCCTCGACCGTCTCCGGCTCGCGCGTCGCCATCGCGATGCTCGCCGGCGGCGAAAACGAAATTCCCAACGAAGGCCATTTTCGCTCGCTCACCGTGGTGACGCGACCCGGTTCCCTATTCCATCCCGTCGAGCCGCAGCCCTGCTATCTCTACGGCTGGCCCCTCATGTCCGCCATGGAAGCCATATTCCAGGCGCTCGCGGCGGCGCTGCCACAGAACGTTCCCTCGGGCAGCGCCGGCGATATCTGCGGTGTGCTGTATTACGGTCGATACGCGCGCACGGGCGAGCCCTTCTTCGGCGGCTCGGCCTTGCCCGTCGGCCAGGGCGCGAGCGCGCGTCGCGACGGTGGCACGATGTTCGTTGTGGCGCTCGCGCAATCGCAGACCCAATCGCCGGAGCTGCAGGAGGCGAAGACTCCCGTCCGCTATGAGAAGTGGGAGCTCACGCCCGACTCCGGCGGGCCCGGCAAACAGCGCGGCGGCACCGGCTGGGAGCTGCATTACCGCGTGCTGGAAGACTCGAACATCATTTCGGTGATCGAGCGTACGAAGCTGCCCGGATGGGCGCAGCAAGGCGGCCTCCCTGGCACCGCCAATCGCCTGGAGATCGATTTCCCGGACGGGACGACGCGCGTTCTGCGCAAGGCCACCGATCTGCCGATTCCCGCAGGCAGCCGCCTGCGCATCTACTGCGGCGGTGGCGGCGGCTACGGCCCACCCGCAGACCGTGATCCGCAAGCCGTTCGGCGCGACCTGCTGCACGGAATCATCACACTCGAACACGCAAGACGGTACTACGCGCATGCGCTGTCCCGGGATGAGCGTCAGGGAGCAACCGCATGATCACCGTTTTCGAGAATGCCCGCGTATTTGACGGCTCCTCGGAAGAGATCCTGGAAGGCGCGAGCGTCGTGATCGAAGGCGATCGCATACGCGAAGTCACACGCGGCAGCGCCCGACTGAATGCGGCAAGGAAGATCGATTGCCGCGGGCGCTTTCTCATGCCGGGACTCATCGACGCGCACTTCCATGCGTACACACCGAGCTTCGATCTTCCCGCGCTCGACCGCATGCCCGCGGCTCTTCTCAGCAGTCATGCGGGCGTCATTCTGAGCGGCGCTCTGCGGCGCGGCTTCACGACAGTGCGCGACGCCGCCGGCGGCGATGTCGGTCTGGCGCTCGCGATCGAGCAGGGTCTCATAGAGGGGCCGCGATTCTTCTTTTCAGGCAAGGCGATTTCGCAGACCGGCGGTCACGGCGATCCACGCGCGGCGAACAGCGTCGAACCGTGTTCCTGCGGGGCGTACTCCGGTGTGCTCTCCTGCGTCGCCGATGGTGTGGACGAAATGCGTAAGGCCGTGCGTGAAGAGCTGCGCAAGGGCGCTCACCAGATCAAGCTCTTCGTCTCCGGCGGCGTGGTCTCTCCGACCGATCCGATCTGGATGCCCCAGTTCACGGACCAGGAGATCGCCGCCGCCGTGTACGAAGCCGGCACGCGTCGCGCGTACGTGATGGCTCATTGCCACACGGATGAAGGCGCGCGCCGCTGCGTCGAGCTCGGCGTGCGCTCGATCGAGCACGGCACGCAGATCCGCTCCGAAACCGCCGCGTTGATTGCGCGCCAGGGCGCCTATGTGGTCCCGACGCTATCGGTGGTGGAGGTGCTGCGGGAACATGGTCCAAGCCTCGGTATTCCGCCGCTGGGGCTCGAGAAGATCCGCGGCGTCCGCGAGATGATGCTGGGCTCCATCGAAACCTGCCAGCGCGCGGGCGTGAAGCTCGGCCTCGGGACCGACCTCCTCGGCCAAGCCTTCCATGGCCTTCAAGGCGGCGAGCTGTCGCTGCGCGGCGAGCTCGGCCCGGCGCTCGGCGTGCTGCGCTCGGCCACCAGCATCAATGCGGAGATTCTCGGCAAGCCGGGCGAGCTCGGTTGCATTCGCCCGGGCGCCCTGGCCGATGTGCTGGTGCTCGAAGGCGATCCGCTGCGCGACCTCGCACTGTTTCGCGATCCCGAGCGCCACATTCCGCTGATCATGAAAGGCGGGCGTTTGGTGCGTAACGCTCTCGCGCACCGCCAGCAATAGCACCTCCTCTTCTCAGACAGGCACTCCACCATGACCACAAGAGCCGATGCGAAACACGGTGCCGCGGCGGAAGCCCGCCGCGTCAGTATTGCAGCGAGCGTCGCGATGGCGCTCGCCGCTCCGCTGCTATCCGCTCAGGAGTCGGCGGAACGATTGGAGGAAATCGTCGTGACGGCGCAGAAGCGCGCCGAGCGGCTGCAGGACGTGCCCATCCAGGTGAGCGTCTTCTCCGGGCAAAGCATTGAGGACTCTGGCATCCGCGCGACGCAGGACTTCGTCGCTTACGTGCCCAACATGACGTTCGATCGCTCCGATACGTACCGGAACAGCTTCGTCGTGATGCGCGGGCTCACGCAGATCACGAACGCGGACTCGCCTGTTGCCGTGGTGGTCGACGGCGTGCCGCAGAACGATCAGAAGCAATTCAACATGCGCTTGTTCGACATCGAGCGTATCGAAGTGCTGAAAGGACCTCAGGGCACGCTGTATGGACGCAACGCGATCGGCGGAGCCGTCAACATCGTCACGCGCGCGCCAACCGAGAAACTGGAGGGGTTTGCCGATCTGTCCTACGGCAACGGCGACCAGTTCCAGGGCATCGCCGGCATCTCGGGGCCGCTCGGCGATGAGCGTCTGCGGTTCCGGATCTCGGGTGACTATCTCACCGACAATGGGCGGATGGACAACGCCTTCCGCGGCGATGAAGCGGATTACGTCGATCGCGACTACAACGTGCGCGCTCGGCTCAGCTTCGTCCCGAGCGAGCGCGTGTCGTTCGATCTGCGAGCACAGTACGGCGAGTTCCGCGGCAGCTCCAATCAGTACAGCGTCGTGTTCTCCGGCGACCCGAACGACTTCGTGGACCCGCGCTACAACATCCGACCATTCGCCGAGGGTGAGAACGAAGAGCTGACGTTCAAAATCGATGCAGGCGTCGGTACGGCGACGCTCACCAGCATCACCGGGTACACGCACCTCACCGAGACCAATCGCGCCGACCTCGACTTCCGCAATCCGGTGGAGAGTCCCGGAGGCTTTCTCGGGCTCGGCTTCCAGGCCGGCCAGGGACAGGACCTCGACGTCGACCTGCTCAGTCAGGAACTGCGCCTGGTGTCCGCAGCGGATCAGCGGCTGCGCTGGCTGGTCGGGGCCTACTACTTGAAGACCGACAAGAGCCTGCGCACCCGCGCCTTCATCGACCTGACGGGCGCGACCGATCAGATCGATGACCCAGGCCTCGCGATCGTGGACACGCGCGAGGCGAACGACAACCACGCGGCCGCGGCGTTCGGGCAGATCGACTACGACCTGAGTGAGCGCTTCACGCTCACGGCCGGCGTACGCTTCGATCGTGACGAGCGCGAGCAGACCAATCTCGCCACGGGGCTCACCAGGACCCGCGAGTTCGATCAGTGGCAGCCGAAGCTCACGCTCTCCTACAAGCCCGACGCAAACCGCACGCTCTACGCGACCGTGAGCACCGGTTTCCGCTCCGGCGGATTCAACGCGCCGACCGTGCGCATCCCGGAGTTTGCCGAAGAGTCCCTCGTCAACTATGAGCTCGGGTTCAAGTCGAGTTGGCTGAACGGCCGCGCGCAACTGAACGGCGCGGTGTTCTACGAGCAGGTCGACGACTACCAGTACTTCTTCGTGGATGCGGCAACCGCATCGCAGATCATCGCCAACATCGACGAGGTGTCGGTGACCGGCGTCGAGCTGGAGGGGATGGTGCGACTGCTCAACCGCTGGGAAGCCTTCGCCGCATTCGGCTACAACGACAGCCAGATCGAGAAGCTGGCGGACGCCCCGCAGTTCGAGGGAAATCACACGCCGCGGAACACGACGTGGTCGGCTACGACGGGCGTACAGTATCGCGCGCCCTTCATCAACCGGCTCGCGTGGTTCGGCCGCATCGATCTGCAGCACTACGGCAACAAGTATTGGCAGATCGACAACTTGGACGTGCAGGACCCGCGCACGTACCTGAACCTGCGCGTCGGCCTGGAAGGCGAGCGCTGGAACGCCTACCTGTGGGGCCGGAATGTCACGGACACGAAGGCGTATTCGGACTTCTATCCGCGCGAGTACTCGGGGCTCGATGTGGACATCGGCTACCGCGTGCCGCGTCGAGCGTACGGACTCCAGGTGCGCTGGACCTTCTGAAGCGCCCTTGACCGCCGCGGTTCCAGGGAGCGATAAACGCCGGGAGCTTGGAGAATGGCCCGGCAATGTCCGACCCTGGAGCCGCCGCGGCGGCGAGCGCTCAACGTCCCTTGAAATTTGCGCCCTCCACGGCGAATGGCACGCCGCTCGAGCGTGCGGCGCTAAACGCGCTGTTCCGCGACGCCGGGCCGCGAACCGTATTTCTGCTGCACGCCGTGGCCGGCGCCGGCAAGACGCATGTTCTCGCGCAATGGGCAGAACTTGCGAGAAGCCGTGGGACGACGGCGTGCTGGGTCAATCTGCAGCCTGCCGAGCGCAATCCGCGCATGCTGGTCGGGACGCTCTTCACCGCTCTCGGCCTGAGTGAATCCGCAGCGGCGCGCGCCCTACCCACGCTCTGCGCCGCGAGCGACTCGAGCGTCGATGCGTCGCTGCTCGCTGAGCGCTTGTGCGCGGCGGTACGCGAGCACGAGCGCGAGATCTTGCTCGTGCTCGACGACTATCAGCGCGCGGAGAGCGCCGCGAACGATCAGTTGCTGCAAGAGCTTTGTGAGCAGATGCCCGCGAATCTGACGCTGGCCATCGCGAGCCGCGCGACGCCCACGATCGCGGTATCGCGCATCCTGCTGCAGGGCCGACTGCACACGCTCGATCGCCAGGCGCTCGCGTTCACGCGCAATGAAACGAAGGCGTTCTTCGGGACGCCGCTTGCACCCGCGCGGCTTCGCGAGATTCTCGATGCGACCGGCGGCTGGCCGGCGGCGGTGCGCATCGCGCAGCTGAGTCTCGAGGAGTGGAACCGCGTGAAGGGCCCGCTCACGGCGGTGCGCGCGTTTCAGCGCACCTTGAGCGAGTTTCTCGCGACGGAGGTGCTCGCTCCCCTCGAGCCGCGGCTCGTCGAGTTGCTCGTCGATACGTCGATGATGGAGGTGATCGAGCCCGCAGTCGTGAACGCCATTCTCGAGAGGCACGATGGCGCGGCGATGCTTCATCAGCTCGGCACCCGCTACGGACTCGTCGAACCGGTGGATTCCGGCGCAGCGTTTCGAGTACCCGCGCCGATCCGGCAGCTGCTCCTCCAGCGGTTGCAGACTACAGAGCCCTCTCGTCGACAAGCCGTACACGTGCGCGCAGCGGCGTGGTTCGAGCGCAGCGGCGCCATTGGGGAGGCAATACGCCATTACGTGAGTGCAGAGCGGCCCGATTTGGCCGCTCGAGCTCTCGAGCGCGTCGGACCGCTGCACATCATGATCGCGGAGGGCGACGCGCGCGCCGCGCGCATCCTCGATCTGCTGCAGGAGGAGCAGCTTGCGGCCTTCCCGCGTGTCGCGCTCGCCGCTGCCTTCGTGCAGTACAAGCAAGGATTTGTCGAGGAAGCGAGCTGCCGCCTCGCAGAGCTCGCGCGCACTACCCGCGGTTTCACCGTGGACCGAGAGGGCGGCGACGATGAACGCCTGCGGATCGAAGGCGTGATCGTGGAGCTCGTGATGCAGGTGTATCGGCGATCGACCGTCACCGCTGCCGACGTTCGGAAAATCGAGAACGTTCTCGCGCCCGCCGTCGGCGCCGACCTGCGCCTGTCGATGGCGGCCAATCAGTTGCTCGGCGTGCTCAACGAGCTGCGCGGCGATTTGCAGGCGGCGACGCAAGCGCTGATCCGAGCCGAGATGCTCGATGCGAAGATCCCGCGCCCGTGGTGGACGTCGGTGTGGCTGCCCTATCACCGTGGCTCGGTGGCAATCGCGCGCGGTCACCTGCAGGAAGGGCGCTACCAGCTCCAAAAAGGGCTCAAGCGCAATCGCGACGAGTCGCTCGACAGTCCATCCTTCTGCGCATTGAGCCAGATCCTGCTCGCCGAGATCGATTACGAGACCCAGGCACTCGGCGAAGCGCGGAAGAAGATCGAAGCCGGCTTGTGGTCCGTGGAGCAGGTCGAATGCTGGTTCGACAACTGCGCATCAGGGTACGAGACCGCCGCCATGCTCGCGTACCACCGCGACGGAACCGATGGTGCCGCCGCAGTGCTCGCGCGCGCGGAGGGGATCGAGCGCGTCCGCACGCTGCTGCGCAATTTCCTGCCGATTCTTCGGGCACGCATTGCAGCGCTCGATGAGAACTGGCCGGCGGTCCGCGCGATGGTCGGTCAAAGCCGCCTGTTCGAGTTGTGGCATGCACCGAGTGACGACAACGTGCTGTGCTGGCGTGAGTTCGATCTGGCCGGGATCGTGCTGTCCCAGCTCGCGCTCGCGAATGACGACCCCGGTCGCTGTGCGGTGCTGCTCGATAGGCTCGAGCACACGACCCGCCAAGCCGGCCGATTACGCGGACTCGCTCGTGCGCTTGCCCTGCGCGCCGTGTTGAACCATCGGCAAGGCGGCCTGCAGGCCGCACTGCCCGCATTGACGCAAGCGCTCGAGATCGGCCGCTCGCAGGGCTATGTGCGCTCGTTCGTCGACGAAGCCCGGATGTTGCGGCCGGTGCTGCGCGAACTACTCGAAACCGAGCCCGCCTCCGGCACTGCCGTGGTCTGGGCGTACGGCCGCAAGCTGCTGGAGGCCATGCCCGACGACACCGGGTCGGCCACCACCGAACCGCCCGAGCTCTTGAGTGCCCGCGAGCGCGAAGTGCTGCGTCAGCTGACGCTCGGGCAGTCGAACAAGGCCATCGGGCGCAAGCTCGGGTTGACCGAGCCCACGGTAAAATTCCATCTCAAGAACATCTTTCGAAAGCTCGAGGTCCGCAAGCGCACGCTGGCGGTCGCGATTGCGCAGCAGCGCGGGTTGCTTTCCTGAAGTGCGTGGACCCATTGCCGACAGCGCCTCCGTTCGCGGTGGACAACGCGCCGTCACTCGTCGGTTGCCGTTAAGCGCCGCCCGCCCGTGCTACAACCCGGCCGGGCGGCGACCACAACGCAACCTGCATGGACCGTCAGCGCTTGCGCTCGCTCACGTAAATGTCGCTCGTTCCGCCCTCGGGGACGCGGCCGAAGTAGAGGCGCTTGCCGTCGTTGGAAAGCGTGGCGCGCTGTTCGGTGCCACTCGTGTTGACGGTGGGACCTAGATTGAACGGCGG
>CAZIGW010000048.1:0-5169 GCA_964538565.1 uncultured Hyphomicrobiales bacterium
CATCACCTGCGTCAACGTGCCGGCCGGCCCGCCGGTGGCGGTCGGCTTGGCCTTGGCGCCGAGCTCCTCGACGAAGGCCACCACGATGTTGTTGGAGCTCGAACCGTTGGTCGAATAGGCGATCGTGTTCTTGTCGGTCGCATCCTTCAGGCTCTTGAGGGGCGAATCGGCTTTGACATACCAGTAGAGATCGCCGGTGCCGGTGAAGGCAGGGGCCAGAATGCGAACCGGCGCACCTTTCGCGAAGGCGCGCATCACGCCGGCCACCCCGACGCCAGCCCCGATGTCGGCGCTGCCGGAAATGACCGCCTGGATCGTCTCGCCGGCGCCGGCCGTCCCGACGTTCTCGAGGACGAGGCCGTGCTTCTTGAAGATGCCCGCGTCCTGCCCGAGCGTCGGCGCCTGGTTCTCCCAGTTGTTGATCTGGCCGATGGCGAGCTTGAGCGTGTCTTCGGCGCATGCCGGCGAAACGAGGATCGCCGCGGTCGCCAATGCGATCGCCGTGCGGAACAAGGTCTTTCCAGTCATCAGTTGTTCCTCCCTTGGGTTCGCAACCGTGCCGGATCGTTCTTTTCAATCGATCCTCTGGCTCCGGTGGCGGTCGTCTGGCTCTCTTCAAGACCCTCGGCCGGCCTTGATTTTCCCGTCGCCCGACCGGAAACAAAGCCGAAAGAGCCGGGACCATGCAAGGCCAAACACGCGCCGATCGGCCCTTCGGCGGGGTGCGCCATCGTGGCTGCGGGTCTCGGGGGTGCGCTCAGGCCCGCGCGGCGAGCAGGAATTCGGCCAGGATGCCGGCCTGCGGGGCGAACATGTCGGCGCCGGTCACGATCGGACAGTTGCGGGCGCGCGCAGCCTCGAGCAGAGCGGTCACGGGCGGACGGGTGATGAGATCCGCCACGAACGTCTTCGGGGCAAGGCGGTCGGCCGCGACCGGCAATGGGTCGTTTGCGAGCATCCCGACCGGCGTGGCGTTGACCACGAGGTCGAACCCGTCCGGATCGGCGGACCGCGAATGCACGCGGGTCGAGGTCCGCCCGGCCAGCCGCTCGACGAGCCCGTCGCGCCGACCGAGATCGGTGTCGCACAGGCCGAGTTCGGCGACCTCTTCGTCGACGAGCGCCAGCGCCACCGCCGAACCGGCGCCGCCGGCTCCGACCACCAGGGCGCGCCGGCCTTGCGGCTCGCACCCGGCCGCCCGCAGCGCGGCAACGAGCGCCACCCCGTCCGTCATGTCGCCGCGCCAGCCGCCGTCGCGTTCCCGCCGCATGACGTTGACCGCGCCGAGAAACCGGGCGCGATCGGTGACGGCATCGCAGTGCCCGAAGGCCGAGAACTTGTGCGGAACCGTGATCACCATGCCGTCGAGGTTGAGCGCGCGCTTGGCGCCCCGCATGAACTCGTCGAGGCCCTCGGCGCGAACATGCGCCGGAATGCACACGGCGTTCTCGCCGCGCTCGGCGAACACGCGAGTGAGCCCGCTCGGCGATTTCACCTGCCCGATCGGATCGCCGATGCACAGATGCACGCGCGTGTCGCCGTTGAGAAATTCAGGCATGACGAAGGTCCTCGGATGCGCGACTCTTCAGTCCGCGGCCAGGAGCCGCGGCAGCCAGACCGAGATCACGGCCGGCTTGCCGTTGCGGACGTGTTGGAGCCCGCGCTTGAGCGCCGGGCCGACTTCGGCGGGATCGCGCACGTTCTCGCCATAGGCGCCGGCCGCCTCCGCTTCCCTGGCGAAGTCGATCGGCGGATCGAAATAGCCGCCCGGGAAACTGGCCTTCGCCGCATAGCTGTCGCGGAACAGCCCGGCCAGGCGCAGCGTGCCGGTCGAATAGCTGCGGTTGGTGTAGACGATCGCCAGGAACGGCGCGCCGTGATGCGCCGCCGCCCACAGGGCCGGCGCCGGCGTGCCGAACATGTAGAAGCCGTCGCCCGTCACCGCGACGACGTCGCGCTCCGGAGCGCCGAGCTTGGCTCCCAGCGCCGCGCCCGGCGACCATCCGCCGCTGCTGCCCGGGTTGGAGAAGTACGAGCCCGGCCGCGTGCAGCGAAGATAGAGCGGCAGCCGGTTGCCCGGCATCGTGTCGTCGAGCACGATGCAATTGTCGTCCAGCACCTGCCCGATCTGGTAGCTGACCCAGAGCGGATCGATCGGCGACTTGCCGGACTTGGCGAGCGCGTCGCGTTCGGCGTCGGCAAGGCGCTTGCGTGACGCTTCGGCGCAGCGCGACGCCCGCTCCTTCAGGCGCGCGGAGTCTTTTGCCGAAAGCAGCGCCTGCGCGGCCGCGTCGATGGCCTGAATGGCCTGCAGCGGATCGGCGGTCAGGCGCAGGTCGGCCGTGAACTCGTAGGTCGGAATCCGCCGCCGGATCGGATCGAATCCGAGAGCGATGATGTAAGCGTCGTCCGGTGGGGAATTGGCGCCGGGCAACCACGGCACGTCGACGTCGAGAACAAGGACGACGTCCGCTTCCTTGAGCGCCGACGCGTCCTGGTGGAGCGGGTGGCGCATGGGGAACGACAGATAGGCGCGCCGCGCCGAATCGACGACGGCGAGCGAAAGACGTTCGCACAGGCTCACGAGCGCCGGCACGGTCGCCGGGTTTCGCCCCGACCCCGACACGACGACGACCGGCTGGCGCGCCACGATCAGGCGTTCGGCGACTTCGCGGGCCGTCTCCGCGGATATGGCCGGCGGACGCGGAATGCCGAGCTGGTCGGCTGCCGGGAAGCGCGAGTCCCGCAGCGGCAGCATCGTGAGTTCGCGCGGGAATGTCAGATAGACAGGCCCGGACGGCTCGCTGCGCGCGACCTGCAGGGCCCGGCTCACGACGAGGCCGGGATTGTCCTGGTACTCGAGCCGATGGTCCCACTTCGTGTAATTCCGAACGATGCCGCCCTGGTCATAGTTCTCCTGCACCCAGAGATGGCCGCCCTCGTCGCGCGCCCCCGGCATCGAGCCGGCGTAGGCGGTGGGCGGATATCCGGCGGTGATGAGAACCGGGAGGCTGCTGTGCCAGGCGGTGTGCACCGCGCCGCCGTAGTGCTGCGTGCCGACGTCGACGTGCGCCGCGGTCGCGGCCGGTCGGCCGGTCACCGCCGCGTAGCCAAGCGCGGCGTTGAGGCTCGCATGCTCGTGCGGCACGGTGATCAGCTTGGGCGCCTTGCGGCCCTCCGCCTGCGCCTTGGCGATCGCTTCCTGATAGAAGGCGATTTCCGATCCGGAGGTGAAGAACAGATATTCGACGCCGCCGGCCGTCATGGCGGCGACGACCGCGTCGCCGACCGCCGTGCCTGGCGCTTCCAGCCATTGGCCGCTCTTCCGTCCGGACATTCCTCGTATTCCCTGGCAGGTCGAAGGGTCCGCACCTTAAGGCCATCCCGCCGGTCGAAACAACCGCGTATGTCGGGCGCCGCACGGGGGCCGCTGCCCCTGACCCTTCGCCGCGATTGCGCGACGTCCGGAACCGCCCGCGCGAGGACCCGTTGAGTCCCGGGGCAGACGCTTTCCCCGATTGGACTGGCCGGGCGCTGTCGGGCGTCTGCGGCGCGATGCCCAGGATCGCTCATGATGGCGGCACGCCATTCCTCGCGGAAGGTCATCTATGCGGCGCTTGCCGGCAACATGCTGGTCGCGGCGACGAAATTCGGCGCCGCAGCATGGACCGGCAGTTCGGCGATGCTGAGCGAGGGCATCCACTCGACAGTCGACACCGCGAACGAGGCGCTGCTGCTCTACGGACTCCATCGCGCGAACCGGCCGCCGGACGCGCAGCACCCGCTCGGCTACGGCCGCGAACTGTATTTCTGGAGCTTCGTCGTCGCGCTCCTGATCTTCACGCTCGGCGCGGGTCTCTCGGTGTACGAGGGCTTCGTCAACCTCTGGCGCACAAGGCCCATCGCCGATCCGGTCGTCGGCTACGCCGTGCTCGGGTGCTCACTGGTGTTCGAGTTCGCATCCTGGTGGGTGGCGAAACGCGAGTTCCGCGCGCGCAAGGGCGGACTCGGCTATGTCGAAGCGATCAGGCGCAGCAAGGACCCGCCGGTGTTTCTGGTGCTGCTCGAAGACACCGCCGCGATGATCGGGCTCGGGCTCGCCTTCGCCGGAACCGCGGCCTCGGAATGGCTCGGACGTCCGGGTCTGGACGGCGCCGCCTCGATCGCCATCGGCATCCTGCTCGCCCTCACCGCCACGGTGGTCGCCAACGAGGTCAAGGGCCTGCTCATCGGCGAGCCCGCCAATTCCCGCATCCGCGCGTCGATCGTCAATATCGCCAAGGCGCAACCAGGCATCGAGAACGCGAGCGGCCTTCTTACCGTGCACCTCGCGCCCAACCAGATCGTCGTCGCCCTGAACGTCGAATTCGACGACCGCCTCACAACGATGGAGATCGAGTCGGCGGTTCTCAAGCTCGAACGCCGCATCCGCAATGCACACCCGGAGGTCTTCGCCCTGTTCGTCAAGCCGCAGACCGCACCGTCCACGAACGAGCGCACCTGACCGTCGCGGCGCCTGCGGCGATGCGCGTCAATCGCGACCGCTCAGGTCCGCATGGCGACGACCCGGCCGACCAGGTGCTGAGGCCGCGCCGGCGAGCGGCACGATTTCAGCGCGTCGGCAAACCGCTCGAGGACGCCGTTCTCGAACGCGGTCACGATGGTCGCGTGAACGTAGCTGCGGCGGCAGATGGCCGGCGTGTTGGCGAGGCTGTCGGCGGCGACGCGGACCGCCTGGCGCACCTGCCGGCGCCGCGCGGTGGCGCTCGAGGCCGGGGCGGTGCGGGCGAGCAGCTCGAGCACCATGGCGGAGGCGCAGAGCGTGCGCAGATCCTTGAGCGAGATGCGCACGCCTGCGACGGAGCGCAGATAGGCATTCACCTCACGCGCGCGCACATGCCGGACCGCGGCATCCTCGCCGCGGAACTGAAACAGCCGACGGCCCGGCAGGCGCATGAGTGTCTTCAGGACGGCGCAGAGACGGGGGGCGCGCAATTCCTTGCGGATGGTCTTGCCGCCCTTGGCGCGGAAGCAGAGCGCGACGCTCTCGCCGGAGATGGCGACGTTCGACTTGAGCAGGGTCGCGGCGCCGCGCGTGCCGTTGAGGCGCGCGTAGCTCTCGGTTCCGGCGCGGATGGCGGTCGCGGCGACCAGCTCGACGACGGCGGC
>CAZIGW010000049.1:0-9085 GCA_964538565.1 uncultured Hyphomicrobiales bacterium
GCGGCTTGCCGCAGGCGAAATTCATGCCGGCCAGCACGATGTCGCCCGGCGCAATCCGGCGCGCAAGATCGGAGTCGATCGGCGCGAACAGATGCGGCGCGAGCTCACGCGGATCAGTCACCCGCTCGAGCGCGAACCGCCGCGGAATGATGCCGTCGTCCACGGGAACATCATCCCCAACGACGTGACACCGCCCTCGGCGAACCAAGCTTCGTAGTGAGGGATCACGCATAGCGGATGTGCTGCCACGAATGTGCGATAGGCCCTCGACCGCGCCTGAGCGCGCGTCCTAATGAGGGCTCGCGCACGGTGATGTGCCTCCAAGAATCTGTGGCTGGCGCTCGCCCGCGCCAGATTGTGCGTTCCAATGAGGGCTCACGCACGGCTGAGGTGCCTCCAGAAATCTGTGGACGCCCCTCGTTCGCGCGGGATTGCGTGTCCCAATAACGCCTCACGCATGGCGGATGTGCTCTCGAGGGTCGGTGATGCGGCCTCGGAGGGCGGAGACTGCCACCGTCAAAGGGCTGGCGAGATAGGGCACGCCCTCTGCCGCGCCGAAACGGCCTCGGTGGTTGGTTGCGGCCGTGGATATCGAGACTTCTCCCGCGCCCAACGGCCCCATCAGCCCACCTGCGCATGGTCCGCAACCCGCAGGCAGCACCATCGCGCCCGCCTGCATGAACACCTGCGCGATGCCTTCGTTCGCGAGCCGCTGCGCAGTCGCCACGGAGCCGGGAACGACGAACATGCGCACGCCTTCCGCGATTCGCTGCCCTCGGAGGATTGCCGCCGCATCGGCAAAGTCCTCGTACATGCCAGAGCCGCACGAGCCGATAAACGCGTGCTGTATTTCACGTCCGGCCACACTCGAGACTGGCGCTGCGTTCTCAAGCCCTCCAGGCAATGCCACTTGCGGTTCGATGTCGCTCAGATCGATCTCGATGGTGTGCTCGTACGCAGCCGAAGGATCGCTCAGGTATGCAGCAGCCTCGTCGGGCCTGAAATCCGCAGGCGCAACGCTGAACAGCACCGTCGCAACGCCGAGCTCCGTCACCGAGTTGCACAGCGCAACGCGCTCGGATACGTCAAGCCCCTGCGCGCCCGGCCCGCCTAATTCAATAGCGCGATCGTCAAACTCGACCTTCCATCGCCCCCTCGCGAGTCCATGAGCCAGCACGAAGCCCGCATCTCGCGCGTGACTGCCCGGCGGCAAGCGTCCTGTCAGCTCGACGCGGATCGAGGCTGGAACGCGTGTCCAGAGCGTGCCTGTGGCGAGCACAGTCGTGACTTCCGGCCCAACGCCCAATGCCAGCGCGCCCACCGCACCGAACGTGGTGCAATGCATGTCATAGGCGAAGAGGAACATCCCCGGCCGCACGATCCGCGATTCCAGCGGGAACAAATGGCCGTGACCGCCGCGCCCCACATCGTAAAAGTGACCGATCTTCCAACGCCTGGCGATCTCTCGAATGGCGGCGCCTCGCGCAATCGCGGCTGGCGATCCATACGCCACTTCGTGATCCGTCACGAACATGACCTTCTCTGGGTGGCGAATTGCGCCGAAGCCCAGTGAGCTCAGCTCCTGGTACGCCGCCTCGACGCACCCGTCGTGGAGGACGACCAGATCCGGCGTTGGGTACACAACCTCGCCAACCTCCACGTATTCGCGATCCGCCGCGCGCGCGAGCAGCTTTTGCAATACGGTTCTACTCCGATCGCAGAAAGGCGTCAGTGTCGCTGCGTTAGCCATTACCGATACTCAACGGCACGATCGGCGTGATGTTGTCCGTGAACGCCTCGGTTCGATTGAGCGCGGCCGATCCCGGGAACGGCATCAGGTTCGACGGATCGCTGCTCGTGAACCGTTGAGTCGGCATGTAGAGCTCGTGCATCTGTTCGAACGGATTGAGCCAGTAGTCGTAAATCTGGCCGCCGGGCGGGTGATAGCCGACGCCCCGAACATGCTTGTACTTGCCAGTCCGCGTGAGATGACTATGGCCGATCAGAAGGTCCTCGACGTCCTGCACGACGAAGGAGGCATGCTGAAATCCCGTGCGCTCGTTCTTGTAGCAATTGAGCACGTGATGATCGACGGGCTCGGCGCCGCGATCCAGGCGATAGAAGCAGCCCGTGAGATTGTCTCGGCTGCCGACGTAAAACTCGTCGGTGCGAATGAGCCCGAGAGTCTGCGCGAACCACTCAATCGTCGGCTTCAGATGAGGGGTAGCCAGCACGCCGTGAGACAGGCGTTTGACGTGAGCAGGTCCAAAGCGCAGCCTCGAGACATTGCCAATGGTGCGCAGGGTCTCGGCATCAAAGTTAGGCGCTCGGTAAGTCACCGCCAACTCTGGCAGGCGCTCGATGCCGTACACCACCTCGACGATGAACCCATTGTTGGGCTCCTTGAGCAGCACGCGCTTGCCGCCGCCGGGCTCATCCAATGAG
This sequence comes from uncultured Hyphomicrobiales bacterium, assembly GCA_964538565.1. Lineage (GTDB taxonomy): Bacteria > Pseudomonadota > Alphaproteobacteria > Rhizobiales > Xanthobacteraceae > CAYVBN01. The sequence continues at coordinate 2,446 of CAZIGW010000049.1, forward strand.
TGCACGCCGGAAATAGCATCCGGTAGCTTCGCGAGCCGCTGCAGGTCTTCTTCACTGCGCGCGCAATACGCGAGGCTGACAAAGCCTGCGGGCCCCTTCTCCGTCACGTGGATGTGATGCGCGGGCCCCGTGCCTCGCATGTAAAGCGCATTCTTCGTCCGCGCGACTTTGACCATGCCAAAGTCGACCAGAAACGCCTCCATCGCATCGAGGTCGGGCGCCCGCAGCCTGGGGTATGCGATGTCGAGTATCTTGATGCCGCTCGCCTGTGTCATCGACGCTCATCTCCATGGAAACTAGACGCGACGCTCATGCATTCGTCGGCGCTCCGCCTCGCAGCTTCTCGCCAGCGTTGGCGTGGAGTTGGAAGTACAGAACGGAAGCCGTGAGGCCCAGCAGCCCCGTCAGCACGAACGGCAACCTGAAGTCGTCGGGGCGCAGAGGGGCGCCGCTCGTCGCCTGCCAGGCCAGCAGCAGGCCACCCAGGCTGATTCCCAGCGCGTGGCCAGACTGCTGAATCACGGTGGTCAGAGTCGAAGCCCCCGCGAGCTGCTTGTCGTGAAGGTCGCTGAACGCGGCCGTGTTGTTGAGCGTGAACTGCGTCGAACGCGCCAGCCCTGTGGCGATCATCAGCACGACCACCACCCAGATCGGCGTGGAAAAGCCGTACAGCGCGGGCACCATGTTCGCGAGGCCGGCAGCGAGGTTCGAGCCGATGAGAACAGTCTTCAGCGTGAAGCGCCGGATGAGGATGGTTGCGGCGGCCTTGGCCAGCAGCGTGCCGAGCGCTTGTCCCATGAAAACGTATCCGGTTTGCAAGGGCGTCCAACCAAGGCCGATCTGCAGCAGCAACGGCAACAGCAATGGTGATGCGCCAACGGCAATGCGCGCGAGCGACCCTCCGACCATGCTCGTGCGGAACGCGGAATCGGCAAACAGCCTCACGTCGAGCACCGGGTGCTCGCAACGCCGCGCGTGACGGACGAACAGCACGCCCGAAAAGATTGCACCGAGTAGTGCTGCCGCGAGACTGCGGCTCCATCCACTGATGCTGGCGACCTCGGCAGAGCCGATAAGCAGGATGAGGGCGCTCGCCGCCAGCAAGTAGCCGGGAAAGTCGAAGTCCCGCGTGTCCGAGGTGCGTTCGTTCGAGACAAAGCGCAAGACGGCCAGCGCCCCTAGCGCGCCGATAGGCAGATTGATCACGAATATCCAGCGCCAGTCCGCGACGGCGAGTATGACGCCCGCGAGGGGTGCTCCGAGTAACGGGCCGAGCTGCGCCGGCATGGTGAACCAATTCATCGCCGGTACCAGCTCGGAGCGCGGTATCGATTGCAGGATGATCGCGCGCCCAACCGGCGTCATCAGGGCACCTCCCAATCCTTGTAGCGCTCTCGAAGCCACGAGTGCCGGAAGCGAGGTGGACATCGCACAGGCCAGCGAGCCGACACAGAACACCAACAGCGCGCCAAGGTACGTGCGCTTGGCTCCCAGCCGCGTGGCAAGCCAGGTGCTGATCGGGACGAAGACGGCCAACGCGAGCACATATGTTGTCAACGCCAGCTTCAGAGTCTCCGGCGGAACGGCGAAGTACCCGGCCATGGCCGGCAACGCCGTTGCGAGTGCGGTCGTGTCGACGAACTCCATCAACAGGCCGGAGGCAACCGCAATGGAGGTGACGCGAGTCTGCCAATGAATACGCAATGAGCTACTGAGTCGATCCCAGGACTGCTCGGAGCGATGGCAGCCCTACCGCCGTAAGCATCCGGCCACGCGCCCGCTCACGCAAATCAATTTCTACCCCGCTCGCCATAAGATTTCTGCAGCAGTACAGCACCTCAAAATTTATGGCGGCGGCATCCCTTGTGATGATGGCCCCTGAAAGGAGCTGCGTAGACTCGCATCGCGTGACGACTCGACTCATCGACATTCATCCGCACATCATCTCGCCCGATACGACGCGCTATCCCCCTGCTCCGCTCGGCGGCAAGCGCTCGGCATGGTCACTGCAACGTCCGGTGGATTTCGCGGGTCTGGTGGCGAGCATGGACGCCGCCGGCATCGACAAGGCCGCCATCGTGCATTCCTCGACGACCTACGGCTATGACAACTCGTACGTCGCGGATGCCATTGCTGGCCATCGCAACCGCTTCACCGGCGTGTTCTCGGTCGATATCCGCACGCCCGATGCAGCCGAGCGCATACGCCATTGGGTCAACCGGGGCCTCGAGGGTCTGCGACTGTTCGCAGCAGGCAGCACCGTGACGGGCAGCCAGGCGTGGATCGCCGAGCCCTCGACCCATGCCGCCTGGCGATGCTGTCAGGAGTTGGACCTGCCCGTCGCGATCTCGATGCGGCAGGAAGGGCTCCCACACCTTGTCGACGTCATGACGCGCTTCCCCTATGTGCGCATCGTGATCGATCACCTGCTGCTCTCGCCCATCGAGGACGGCCCGCCGTATCGGGCCTCCGCGGGGCTGTTCAGCCTCGCGCAGTACCGGAACATCTTTCTCAAGCTCACGACCAACAACGTTCGCCGTGCGCGTGATGGACTCGCGACGCCCGAGACGTTCTTCGGACAACTGGTCCAAGCCTTCGGCTCCGCGCGCATTGCATGGGGCTCGAATTTTCCGAACGAGCCCGGGACGCTCGCGGAGCAGGTGCGTGAGGCGCGTAACGCGCTGGCGTTCCTGACGCCAGAAGATCAGCAGAACATCTTCTGTCGAACGGCCATGGCGCTGTACCCCTCGCTCGCCGACGAATGAACGACGCGGAGGGCACGGACTTGCTGATCGTGGACGCCCAGGTGCATATCTGGACGAGCGGTATTGCTTCAGCCCATCACTCACGAGGACGGCCGGTTCCGTTCACCGCCGCTGATCTCGAGACTGAAATGCGCGCGGCTGGCGTGGATTGCGCCGTGCTGGCGCCGCCCTCGTGGGATGCAAACGGCAACGAGTATTGTCTCGGCGTGGCGCGAGCGGCGCCGCGCCGTTTTGTCGTGACCGGAGAAGTCGACTGGCTTGCGGCTCCGGACCCCGCGCGCATCGAGAATTGGTGCCGCCAGCCAGGCATGCACGGCCTGCGGCTCAATTTCAACTCACCGGAAAAGCAGCGGCACTTGGGGAACGGCACCGTGGACTGGATATGGGAAGCCGCGGAACGCGCCGACGTGCCGGTGATGTTGCTGATCCCGGGCGGAGTGCCGCGCGTGGGCGAGATCGCAAGACGCTTTCCGCAACTGCGGCTCTGCGTCGATCACCTTGGTATCCCGCGCGGCGCAAAGGATGCGGCTGCGTTCGAACACTTGCCCGAGCTTCTCGCGCTCTCGAAATTTCCTAACGTTGCCGTGAAGGCGGGTGGCACGCCCGCCTACTCCTCGATTGATGCTTACCCGTATCCATCGCTGCACGGCTACCTGCGTCAGGTATTCGACGCGTTCGGGCCGGAGCGAATCTTTTGGGCGTCGGACCTCACACGCATGTCCTGCACATATCGAGAGGTCGTCACGCTGTTCACCGAAGGGCTCCCGTGGCTCTCGGAGCGCGACAAGCGCGCGATCATGGGGGAGTCGGTCTGCCGCTGGTTGCGCTGGAATCCCTAAGGTGCAGCGGCTCACCGCCAATCAATGGAAGATCGTGAGCTACGGCGCGATCGGCGGGATGCTCGAAACGATGGACGTCTACATCATTTCGTTCGTGCTCGCCGCCATCTCGAAGCCGTGGCAGCTCACGTATGGCAAGTCCGCGATCATTCTGCTGGCGTCAGGCTTCGGCGCCATCGTGGGTTCGGTGACGTGGGGACATCTCGCGGATCGCATCGGACGCAAAAAGGCCTACATCGCCACGATCCTCCTCTGCTCGGGCGGCAGCCTCGTGTTGGCTTTCACGCCACCGGGCAACTGGATATTCCTCACGGCGCTGCGCACGCTCATTGGTTTCGGCGCGGGCGGGTTCTTTATCTTCGTGATGCTCGTGCAGGAATTCGCACCGGCGCAGAATCGCGGCTTCGTGACGGCCTGCGTATCGACGGCCGCCGCGGGCGGGCTACTCCTCGGCTCCTTGTCCGCGTCGTTGTTCATGCCGTTGATCGGCTGGCGCGGTCTGTTTGCGATCGGTGCGCTGCCGGCCTTACTCGGCGTCGCGGCCATCTTCTTCCTGCCGGAATCGCCGCGCTGGGCTCTGGCGCGCGGTCACGTCGAGCTCGGCAGACGCTCTTTGATGTGGGCACTTGGGCCCAACACGGATATCGAGTCGATCGTTCGAGCACACAGTACGCACAAGCAGCGCCCGGGATGGCGCGAAGTGTTCAGGCACGCGCGCCCGCTTGTAGTCGGGTCATTGATCAACTTCGGCGCCGTCACCGGCTACTACGGCATTACGCTGTGGGCGCCCACGTTGCTTGCGCTCATGCTCGGCCTTTCCGCGGCGGAAGCGGCTCGGATCATGGTCGGCATGAGTCTCGCGGGGCTCTTGTCCCGGCTCACGACCGGTTGGCTCTCAGATCGCATTGGACGCCGTCGTTGTGGCGCATTCGCGGCGTTTGGCGCGGCGTTGTTCCTGCTGATCGCCGGACTGGTCGGCCATGGCGATCTCGCGAGTCCCAACCTCTTCTGGTTGCCGTTTGGGCTAGCCTTCGTGTTGGCGGACAGCAGCTTCGCGATCATGGGCATGTATACGTCAGAGATCTGGCCTTCGCGCCTGCGTGGCAGTGGCTCGGGTGTCTGCTACATGGCGGGTAGCATCGGCAAGATCATCGGGCCGCTCGGTCTTGCGCTGATGATTGGATCGTCGAACATGCTGCAACCGAAGGCGACCGTCAGTGCGATCGTCTCTGCGTTCTGCTATCTCGGCGCCATGTTTGTCATTGCGGGCCTGACCTACGCTTTCCTGGCACGCGAGACGAAAGGGAAGACGCTGGAAGAGCTGGAGCGTGAAGCGCGCGAGGGAGCGCCGGCTCACGCGGAGCGCGTCAGCTCTCTCCTGTAACGGAATCGACACGACCGAAGAGCGCATCGATCCTGCGCAAATGATGTTGCGGCAGGGGTGAGGCTTCGATGGCGGCGATGTTCTGCCGCAAATGCGCGCGATCCCCAGTGCCTGTGATCACGACGTTCACACCGGGTAAGTGACGGCAATACCGGTATGCTGCCTCTGTCAGCGTCGTGGCGCCGTCAGGCGCGCGCAGAAAGCCGAGCGGATCGTCAGCGTCCAAGTCCGCTGCGTCGATTGACTTGCCGGGTAATTTGAATGCCCCTCATCAGCGTGCTCAACGTCGTTGCTTGGCGCGCGGAGCGAGTGCGCGCCATTTCTCACGCCCCAGCGCCGTGACTTGGCGCGTTGGCTGGAGATGCGTCGAGGTCACAATCTTCGCGTCGCGTGGGAGGATGGCGCGCGGGCGACGAATTTCGCGGCGTCTGGATGACCGATCATGTCGAGCAGATCCCAGATGACTGCCTGATTGCTCGTCACGACCGGCTTCCTCAACCGCTGCTGCAGCTCGGCGGTGGCTTCCATCGCCCTCACATTCGCGCAGGCCAGAAAGAGCCCCTCCGCCTCCGGGCGATCCACGCGAAGCGCAATATCGCAAATCTCCTGCGGTGACATCTTCGCCGCGACACGCGCATCGGTGAAATTCAGCCCGCGTGACTCGACGACCTCGAACCCTTCCGCGCGCAAGAACGCCGCTTCATCCGCGCCAAACTCCGCAGTGAACGGACACACATGCACGATGCGCTTGAGCCCGCTCGCGCGTAGCGCACGCACTACGGAAAGAATGGTGGTGGTCGCTGGTGTGTGCGTCGCCTCGGCGATCTGATCACGCAGGCGACGCGCGCCTTCCGGCCCATCTGACAGGCTAGCGCCCGTGCAATTGAAAGCGATCGCATCCATTCCCGCGTCCGAGAGCAAAGTGGACTGTTCCACCGACTCGCGGCCTGCGTCCAACAATGCCTGCTGTGTAACACGGCCCTGCGTCTTACGGAGCCGGAGCCGCCCAATGTGAAACCCCACATCGAGCGGCAGCTCACGGCGCAAATCGTCCTCGACGATCACGTTCAACGACGGAATGATCAGTCCAACGCGCTTGTTGATCATGGCGCGTATGGTGTCGCACGCCCCAGCGCAGAGGAAGGCAGGTTCAGCAAAAGTTGATGGCGCACTCACATAACGAATGAGTGTGCGTAGACCGGCCTGCCTAGAATCTTCCGCAGAACCTGCCGACGCGTGATCACACGCGCTTGGAAGCATCTGTGTCTGGAGGCCGCATTCATGAGCTCAGTATTGTTAGTTGGGACGGCGGTCACTCGCCCCGGAGCGATCGGCACGTTGTATCGCTCCGCTCAAGGCGACAACTGGGCGCCAGCCTCTGGAATCCCGTTGAATGCGGGAGTGCAGGCATTGACAGCACACCCCAATCGGCCCGGAACCGTGTTCGCCGCCACACGCGCGGGCATGTTCAAGTCGACGGACGCCGGCGCGAGCTGGACTCGGCTCGACGTGCCGAGCAACGCCAAAGAAGAGTTCTGGTCGGTAACGATCCACCCTCGCAATCCCGACGTCGTGTTTGCCGGCGCCGCGCCAGTTGGCGTGTATCGCAGTGACGATGGCGGCCAACGCTGGCGACGTGTCGGTAGCCAGGA
>CAZIGW010000050.1:0-8624 GCA_964538565.1 uncultured Hyphomicrobiales bacterium
CACGATCAGCCGCCGCCGCATCGACCGTCTTCTCTTTTTCGACCAGCGCGAAATCCGCCACGCGGCGTAGCAGCCGCGCCGCCACGCGCGGCGTGCCGCGCGACCGCCGCGCGATCTCCGACGCACCGTCCGGCGTCATGCCGATGCCGAGCACGCGCGCCCCCCGCGTGACGATCTCCTCGAGCTCTCCCTCGGTATAGAAATTGAGCCGGATCGGAATGCCGAAGCGGTCGCGCAGCGGATTGGTCAGAAGCCCGGCGCGCGTCGTCGCGCCGACGAGGGTGAAGCGCGCAAGGTCGATCTTGACCGAGCGCGCCGCCGGTCCCTCGCCGATGATGAGATCGAGCTGGAAGTCCTCCATGGCCGGATAGAGGATTTCCTCGACCGCCGGATTGAGCCGGTGGATCTCGTCGATGAACAGGACGTCGCGCTCTTCCAGGTTGGTGAGAAGCGCGGCGAGGTCGCCGGCCTTCGCGATCACCGGGCCGGAGGTGGCGCGGAAATTGACGCCGAGCTCGCGCGCGAGGATCTGCGCGAGCGTCGTCTTGCCGAGGCCGGGCGGCCCGACGAACAGCACGTGATCGAGCGCCTCCTTGCGGGCGCGCGCGGCTTCGATGAACACCGAGAGGTTGGCGCGCGCCTGCTGCTGGCCGATGAAGTCGGCAAGCCGCTGCGGACGCAGCGACGTGTCGGCGTCGTCCTCGCGGCGCTCGGGCGTGACAAGGCGCGGCGCTGTCGTCACGTGCGGCCCCGTGTTTCGGCCTTCGCACTCGCCTGCGTCACTTCGCCAGCTCCTTCAGCCCCAGCCGGATGAGACTCGCGGTGTCCGCGCCTTCGCCGGCCGAGCGCGTCGCGGCCGCGATGGCGGCGGCGGCCTGCGGCTGACCATAGCCGAGATTGACGAGCGCGGAGACCGCGTCGAGGACCGGCTGCGGCGCACGGCGCTCCTCGACCGCGCCGGAGAGATGGATGACCGCCGGATCGACCGACGCATAGGCCGGCGCCTTGTCCTTGAGCTCGGTGACGATGCGCTCGGCCACCTTCGGGCCGACGCCCTGCGCGCGCGCGACCGACGCCTTGTCGCGCATCGCGATCGCGGAGGCAAGATCGGCCGGCCTGAGGGTCGAGAGCACCGAGAGCGCCACCCTGGTGCCGACGCCCTGGACGGTCTGCAGCAACCGGAACCACTCGCGCTCGACGTCGCTCAGGAAACCAAACAGCCGGATCTGGTCTTCGCGCACGTGCGTCTCGATCGCGAGCGTCACCGCCTCGCCGACGCCGGGCAGCGCCTGCAGGGTGCGGGCGGAACAATGCACCAGATAGCCGACGCCGTGCACGTCGACGACGACGAAGTCCTCGCCGTAGGAATCGATCGTGCCTTTGAGCTTGCCGATCATCCGGCCGCCACCCTGAGGATCGCGCTCTGGCGGTGATGCGCGTGACAGACCGCGATCGCCAGCGCATCGGCGGCGTCGTGCGTTGCCGGATCGGCCTTCGGCAGGAGCACGCCGATCATCATGCGGATCTGCGCCTTGTCGCCGTGGCCGGCGCCGACGATCGTCTTCTTGACGAGGTTCGGCGCGTATTCGGCGACCTTGACGCCGGCGCGCGCCGGGATGAGCAGCGCGACGCCGCGCGCCTGGCCGAGCTTGAGGGTGGCGGCGGCGTCGCGGTTGACGAACGTCGCCTCGACCGCCGCCTCGTCCGGCCGGAATTCCTCGACCACACGCGCAAGCCCGTCGTGGATCGCGACCAGCCTTTCGGCGAGCGCGCCCTGCGCGTCGGTGTCGACCGAGCCGCAGGCGACGAACACGAGCCGATTGCCCTCGACGTCGACCAGGCCCCAGCCGGTGCGGCGGAGCCCGGGATCGATGCCGAGGATGCGAATCGGGCCTCTCATGCTCCCCGTTGATAACCCCGGCGGGTCCCCCCGCCTAGATGGGTCGCGGAGCGAACGGGCAGCGCATCCGGCACCGGGGCCTCAGGCGCTCATGCGGGCGACGAGCGCGTCGGAAATCTCGAAGTTCGCGTAGACGTTCTGCACGTCGTCGTGCTCGTTGAGCGTCTCGATCAGGCGCAGCAGGCGCTCGCCCTGCTCGTCGTCGACCGGAACGGTGTTCTGCGGCTTCCACACGAGCGCGGCCTTGCGCGGCTCGCCGAACTTCGCCTCGAGCGATTTCGCGACGTCGCGCAGGCTGTCCTGGGTGGTGTAGATCTCGTGACCGTTCTCGCTCGACACCACGTCCTCCGCGCCCGCCTCGATCGCCGCTTCGAGCATCTGGTCGGCGGAGGCAACGCCCGCGTCGTATTCGACGAGGCCGACGTGGTCGAACATGAACGACACCGCGCCGGTCTCGGCGAGGTTGCCGCCGCTCTTGGTGAAATAGGAACGCACGTCCGAGGCGGTGCGGTTGCGGTTGTCGGTCAGCACCTCGACGATGATGGCGACCCCGCCCGGACCGTAGCCCTCGTAGCGGATCTCCTCGTAGGTCTCCGCGTCGCCGCCCACCGCCTTCTTGATGGCGCGTTCGATGTTGTCCTTGGGCATGTTCTCGGCGCGCGCCGCGAGCACGGCCGCCCGCAGGCGCGGGTTCATGGCCGGGTCCGGGATCCCCATCTTGGCCGACACGGTGATCTCGCGCGCAAGTTTGCTGAACAGCTTGGACTTGGCCGCGTCCTGCCGTCCCTTGCGGTGCATGATGTTCTTGAATTGGGAATGTCCAGCCATGGCTCGTCCTGCAGTCGCGTGGGCTTGTGGCGCGCATCCGGCGCATCAGGCCGGTCCCTCGTTCGCGGGACTGCACAGCCGGAGACCCGCGAGAGGCGCGGCGAACAGTCGCCGTCGATGATGCGCAGCCTTATAGGACGGCGGCCGGGCGAAATCCACAATCCGGGCACCGCCCGGATCGGGCTCAGGCGGCGGCGACCTGTCCGGCGAGCGCCGTCAGACGCGCGCGGACGAGCGCCACGTTGGCGTCGACCCGGGCCTTGTAGCGGGCAACCGCGTTGCGGTCGACGACGAAGAATTTCCGCTCCGGATACGTGCGCCCGAAGATGTCGAGCAGCATGCTGCGGAACTTGCCGGAGAGCGCGCCGCCCTCGCCCGGCTGCTCGGCGTAGGCGGCGAGCTCGGCCGAGGTGAGCGCGCACAGGAGCGGATGCAGCCGGGTGGAGAAGACGTTCTTGTAGCGCTGGATTCGCTGGATCGTGCGGTCGAGCGGCAGGTCGTTCCAGATCTCGTCGCCGATCTGCAGCGGCGTGTCGTCCTCGGCCCTGCTCATCGGGAACTGACTGATGAGCCAGTCGCCCAGATGCACGACGTTGCCGCGGTCGCGGCCATAGAGATAGACGTCCTCCTCATAGCGCGCGAACCAGGTGTCGAGCCGGTCGATCAGACGATCGAGCGTCGGCCGCGCGATGAACTCGCGGTACTGCGTGCCGAAGATGCCGATCGCCGCCTTGCCGCGGCCGACGACGTCGAACAGCGCGTCGTTGAGCAGCGGCTTGAAGATGCTGTTGCCGATGCCGAGCACCACGAGATCGTAGCTCGGCCGCGCGTTCTGCAATGTCCTGAACGTCAGGCTGTGCACCTCGGCCTCTGGCGGCAGCAGCGAATTGACGATGTGGTAGCCGAGCCGGTCGCCGAAATTGCCGACGTCGTTGTACGAGATGACGGCGACGCTGAACGGCCGAAGCGCCGGCACCCGCTCGGCCGGACGCAGCTTGACCAGGATCTGCCACTGGTCGACGCGGTCCGAGCGCACGATGCGCAGTCCGTGGCGATCGAACAGCGCGGCGAGGTCGTAGATGGTGAAGTGGTTGATCCAGCCGAGCGACGGCCGGTCGATGCCCTCGGTGAATTCGCTCACGCAGTAGCTGAGAACGACGTCGCGCCGGCTGCGCACGAGACGCGCGAAGAAGGCGTCGACGTCGACGATGTATTCGAGCACGCCGAGCATCACGACGACGTCGGCCTGCGCGGCGGCGGCATCGGGGAATTCGCCGGCGTTGAAGTCGCAGACAATCGTCGTCTCGTCGCGGGCGACGAGATCGCAGGCCTGATAGCTGCAGTCGGCCGGCAGAAACCGGCGCAGCGCCATGCGCCCGCAGCCGAGATCGAGCACGCGTGCGCCGGCCGGCACGAACTGCGCCGCGAATTCCGCGCGCTGATCCCAGGCGGCTTCGAGCGCGGCCGGGTTCGACCATCGATCGAAATCGGTCTTCTTCTCGAGCGCCAGGTCGCGATTGATGGAGACGGCCATGTGATTTCGAAATCCGTTGCGGATGCGAACGCGGGCAAGCCGGCGGCGCCGGCAGCGAATCACTGCGTCAAAACGCTAGGCGATCCGCCCATCACGCGGAAGCCGCAATGCCCCGTGGGACGGGGTTTTCCCGCCCCTCACGCCCAGAAGGACGGCCAGGTCTCTTCGAGCCGCCCGCCGAGGCGCACCGGCGCGACGCGCGAGGCAAGCCCCGTCTGGTCGTCGGTCTCGACCGCGATCCCGCACAGCGTGGCGGGGCCGCTCGCGGCCTCGAACTTGGCGGAGGGGACGCGGCGTAGGAAGCGCCCGAGCGGCTCGTCCTTGCTCATGCCGATGATCGAGTTGTAGTCGCCGGTCATGCCGGCGTCGGAGATGAACGCCGTGCCGGCCGGGAGAATCTGGTGATCCGCGGTCGGCGCGTGGGTATGCGTGCCGACCACCAGGCTGGCGCGACCGTCGGCGAAATGGCCCATCGACTGCTTCTCGCTCGTCGCCTCGGCGTGCATGTCGATCACGATCGCGTCCGCGCCGTTCTTGAGCGGACACGCCTCGAGCTCGCGCTCGACCGCGCCGAATGGGTCGTCGAGCGGGTCCATGAAGATGCGGCCCATCGCGTTGATGACGAGCACGCGCGCGCCGTTGCGGGCCTCGACGAGCGCGGCGCCGCGGCCGGGCGTGCCCTTGGGATAGTTGGCCGGCCGGACGAGGCGCGGCGCGCGCTCGATGAAGACGAGCGCCTCGCGCTGGTCCCAGGCGTGGTTGCCGAGCGTGATGGCGTCGGCGCCGGCGTCGAGGAGTTCCTGGTAGATGACCTCGGTGATGCCGAACCCGCCTGCCGCGTTCTCGCCGTTGATCACGACGGCGTCGAGCTTCCAGTCACGAACGAGACCGGGCAGACGCTCGCACACGATGGTGCGGCCCGCGCGGCCGACGACGTCGCCAATGAACAGAAGACGCATAGGTGACCGTGACCCTCGAATGTGCTCGCGCGGACCGCTTCCCAGGCGAAGACCGCTCCCGCTCATGCGGCGCGGCAGTCGATCACCTCCCGCTCAGTCAACACCAGATCCAGGCGTGCGTCGCGGGGCGTGACCGGGACGCTGTCGACCTCCTGGGCCGCGTACGCAATCCCCATGGCGACGACCGGCTTCATGGCGCGCAGGCGCCCGATCGTCATGTCGTAGTAACCGGCTCCGTAGCCGATGCGGCGCCCGCCGCGGTCGAAGGCGAGGAGCGGCACGATGAGAATATCGGGAAAGACCTCCGGGGCCTCCGGTGGCGGCTCGCGGATGCCCCACACGCCCGAGACGAGCGGCGCGCCGAAACGCCAGGCGCGCATGACGAGCGGCTTGCCGCGGCCGGCGACGACGGGCAGCGCGAGGTCGGCGCCCGCATCGGCGAAGCGGCGCATCAGCGGAACCGGATTGATCTCGCTCCTGAGCGGCGAAAAGCCCGACACGATGGCGCCGGGCGCGAGATCGACGGGCAGGTCGCGCGCCGCGATCGCGGCGGCGGCCGCCGCGCGTTCCTCCGCCGGCAGGGCGTCGCGCAAGGCCGCCGCGCGCCGGCGCAACTCGGCCTTGGTCGCATCGATCGACGCGGATTGTGGCATGGCGGCGAGCGTGTCCTGGGCGGGCGGGCTTCAGAAGACACGAAGCCGCCAGGAAAGGCGAGTGCGGAGCCGCGCTGGCCGTCGGAGCGCTCGATCCCGGGTTCCCTACGAAAGTAGGTGGGCGCCATATGTCCGAGCCCACGAGCCCGGCCAGGGACAGCTCCCTTCAGGATCGATAAGGCCCCGGGGATTTGTCTCCTGACGCACCCCGCAGCCCCGCCCCCCTAAGCTAGTGCGTGCGCACCGCGACCGCCAGCCGGCCGCGCGGGGACAAACAAGGATTGTGCGCAAACGATGAAAGAAAGCGCCCAAAGGGACAGGTCTGAAGGAATGGCGCCACGAGGGCGGCCGAATTCGTCGCGCGTGCGAGGGCCTCAGCCCACCGCCACGCCGTTGACGCCGCTCTGGTTGAGCAGCTTCGTCACCTTCTCGATGCGTTCGGCTGCGGCGTTGAAGACCCCGATCAGCGCCGTCTGGGTCTGCTGCGAGCGATCGACGACGGTCGCGCGCGCCTTTTGCAGTTCCGCGACTTCCTGCTCGAGCCGCCGGATGCGCACGCCCGCTTCGACCAGTTCGTCGGCGATCGTCAGCGCCGCCATGACCGTCAGCCGCATGTCGCCGATTTCGCCGAATTTCGCGCGCAGCTCGGTCATCCGCTGGTCGAGGTCCTCGGCCAGGCGAATCAGATGGTTCTCCTGCCCATCCTCGCAGGCCATGCTGTAGCGGCGACCGCTGATGACGACGTTCACATGGGCCATGGCGCGGACTCGACCGAACGACATCCCTCAGGCGGCGCGGAAGTCGCCGATGTCCCGCAACCGAGCGTCCGGAAGGGCATGGGCGACATCATGAGGCCTCACGACTCGTGCGCCGCGAGGACGGAACGGATGCTTTCGATGGCGGTATCGAGCCGGCGGGCGACCTCCCGATTGGCGCTCTCGAGCCGGCGCGAGCGGGCGGCCACAGCGTCGAGTTCCGAGGCCAGCCGCGACCGGTCCGCGTCGAAGGCATGCAACTGATCGGCGAGTTCCGCCCCACCGCGATCGACCTCGAGCCGGCGCTCCACCGCCTCCTCCAGCGCCTCGAGCGCCAGAGTAATGCGTTTCGTCGCCGCCTCGAGGGCGTTCGTGTCGGTCATCGTCGCTCCGCTCGGCCTCACATGCGAAGGCAATGAGTTCCAACGCGCAAATTTCTTGCGCCGGCAAACATTTATTAACAGAAGTTTACGTTGCATTGCGACGTGGCGTCAACGCCGAGATGCGGGTCTTCCCCATCGGATGTGGACGGCGGCGGCGGCCGCCCCCCGTCGCGTTGACTCCCGCCGGTCACGTGCTATTCGTCCGCGGGCATTCGCCTGCGGCATTCCGTCGTGAATCCGCGCGCTTCGTCACGGCAACGTGTCCCGGCAACAACGTCCTCGGCCCGCTTCTTGACCGACCCCAATCTTCCCCTCGCCGCGGTCCCGGTCGTTGTGGGCCATCGGTCGGTTCGCAAGGCAGGCCTCCCATGACGGCGCACGCCGACCACCACCGCATGGCCAACGCCATCCGGGCGCTTGCCATGGACGCCGTCGAGCAGGCGAAGTCGGGCCACCCGGGCCTGCCGATGGGCGCCGCCGACGTCGCGACCGTCCTGTTCACCCGCTTCCTCAAGTTCGATCCCGCCGACCCGGCCTGGCCCGACCGCGACCGCTTCGTCCTCTCGGCCGGGCACGGCTCGATGCTCATCTATGCGCTGCTGCATCTCCTCGGCTACGAGGCGATGACCATCGAGGAGATCAGGCGCTTCCGCCAGTTCGGATCGCTCACGCCGGGCCACCCGGAAAACTTCGTCCCGCCGGGCGTCGAGACGACCACCGGCCCGCTCGGACAGGGCCTCGCCAACGCGGTCGGCATGGCGATCGCCGAGCGTCACCTCGCGGCGACGTTCGGCAGCGACATCGTCGATCACCGCACCTACGTGCTCGCCTCCGACGGCGACCTGATGGAAGGCATCAGCCAGGAGGCGATCGCGCTCGCCGGTCACCTCAAGCTCGCCCGGCTGGTCGTGCTGTTCGACGACAACGGCATCTCGATCGACGGGCCGCTCTCGCTCGCCGATTCGGTCGACCAGTTGGAGCGCTTCGAGTCCGCCGGCTGGGCGGCGACGCGCGACGAATGCCACGATCCCGATGGTAGCGCGGCCGCGCATCCGAGCGCGCACACCTCCGTCCGGCCGACGCTGATCGCCTGCCGCACCACCATCGGCTTCGGCGCTCCCAGCAAGGCGGGTTCGGAGAAATGCCACGGCTCGCCGCTCGGCGCCGAGGAAATCGCCGGAGCACGCAAGGCGCTCGGCTGGACCGCCGCTCCGTTCGAGGTGCCGGACGACATCCGCGCGCTGTGGCGCGCCGCCGGCGCACGCTCCAAGGACCTCCACCGCGCCTGGCGCGACCGGCTCGCCGCGCTTGCGCCCGAGAAGCGCGAGGAATTCACGCGCCGCGTCAACGGCGAGCTGCCGCGCGAGCGGCTTGCCGCCGCCGTGCGCGGCATGAAGGCGAAGTTCGCCGCCGAGCCGAAGGAAATCGCGACGCGCGCCGCTTCCGAGCTCGCCCTCGAGGCGCTGACGCCAGCGGTTCCGGAGATGATCGGCGGCTCGGCCGACCTCACCGGCTCGAACAACACGCGGCCGAAGGGCATGCCGGTTCTGTCCGCAGCGGAACCCGGCGGCCGGTTCCTGCATTACGGCGTGCGCGAGCACGGCATGGCCGC
>CAZIGW010000051.1:0-9616 GCA_964538565.1 uncultured Hyphomicrobiales bacterium
TTCCGCGATCCGAACGATCTCCTGCGCCATCTCGGTCCTGCGGCCGGTGGTTCGGAATTGCACTCCCTCGCGATCGTGGTAGATGCCTTCCGCAGTGGTCGTGCCAGAGGGCAGGACACGCTCGACCAGCGTCGGCTCTAGTAACCGGCTGAAATCGAAGGGGGTCGGAGCGCTCGTCGGGTACGCGTCCACGCCGCAGAGTATACGCTGAAAGCCGCCGCAGGCACGCGCGGCGATAGCAGACTCGCGAATGCGGGCAACGTGCAACAAACGGAGCCGGCGGTCACTGGTGCCATGTGGGAGTCGCCCCCTCCGCCATCGAGGAACAGGTACGAAATGTGAAGTTTACGCGGACGTGCAGGCAAGCGACGTGGCCGTCGAGACGATAGTGTTGTGCCGTGGCCGCAACGGAGAGCTCTACACCCAATTTGCCGTATCTATGGGGAGCACCATGACCCATCTGCCTGCGCGACCGATCGATCCAGCCTTCCAACAGGGGACTTCGGGCTCTCTGCCGATTCGTCGCGTTGCGTTGCTCGTGGCAGCGATTCTTTTCGCGGGAGCACTGCGACCAGCATCGGCGCACGCCGAAGAGACACCGCAAGGGGACGACGACACGCTGTCGGAAATCGTCGTGACGGCCCAGAAACGTAGCGAATCCGTGCAGAAGGTCCCGATCTCCATCAGCGTGCTCCAGGGCGAGACCCTGGATCGTTCGACCTCGGAAGGTGTGGCGGATGTGCTGAACACCGTTCCCGGCGTCGCAACGATAGAGTCCTATCAAGGTGGCGGCACGCTCGTCACGGTGCGCGGGGTCACGGCGGGCGAGGCACTATTGAACGGTGCAGGGACGGTTGCCTATTACCTCGATTCCATGCCGTTCGGGCTGGTCAAACAGGCCATCGGGCCTGATGCCAGCGCGTACGACATGCAGCGCATCGAAGTGCTGCGCGGGCCGCAAGGCACACTCTACGGCGCCAATGCCTTGAATGGCGTCGTGCGTGTGTTGACCAATGACGCCGACCTCCACGATTTCTACATGAAGGCTCGCGTGAGCGGCTCGACGACTGAAAATGGCGGTGCCGGCTTTCGCGGTGACGCGGCCGTCAATGTGCCGCTCGTCAGCGATAAGCTCGCCGCGAGAGCGGTTGTCGGTTACCAGGACTTGGCCGGATGGATCGACACGGCTGCCAAGAAGGATTTCAACGATGCGCAGTTGCTCAATTTGCGCCTGAAGGTGAATGCGCAGCCGACCGATGCCTTGTCATTGGCCCTGTCGCTCTGGCGATCGAAGGACAGCTACGGCGGGCCCTCCATAGGGGAACTGCCTCGTTTCAATTCCACCGTGTTCCCGGAACCCATCGACAACGACTACGACACCGCAGGACTCAAAGCGACCTATCAGTTCAGCGGGTTTTCCGTCTCGAGCATGACGAGCTATCTCGACTACTCGAGCGAGAGCAATCTGGACTTCACTCCCTTTGTGGGCGTGAATTGGTCACTGGCGACGGACCTCGGTTCGCGTGTTTTCGCCGAAGAAATTCTGACGAGCTCGACCGGAGAGGGTCCGTGGCGTTGGTCGCTGGGTTACATGTATCGCCGCGCGACTGAAACCCTGGTCCAACTCATCCCGCAGTCCGGAACGGGGTTCGGCCTGCACTACTACGACGAATCGAAGTCGAACGCCGTCTACGGCGAGCTGACACGTTTGTTATTCGGTGGAAAGATCGAATTGACGGCGGGGCTGCGCTATTTTCACGATGACATTTCGCAGGCGAATCAAACCGGACTTCTCGTGCCGGGCACGAACGCTCTCGACGCGCCCATCATCCCAGATGGCAGTACGGCCAAGGCCACGACACCGCGCGCCGTCATTACGTGGCACCCGGACGATCGTTGGACGATCTACGGCTCCTACTCGGAAGGATTCCGCAGCGGCTTCCCTCAGAACGCGCCCGCCGCCGTGTTGCCGCCAACAAAGCCCGATCTGCTCAAGAATTACGAGCTCGGCTCCAAGGCGAGCCTCATGAATGGCCGTCTCAAATTTGATCTCGCGCTCTATTATATGGACTGGCAGCGCGTGCAGCAGAACATCACCGTGTCGGTGGGTGGGCTGCCGTTCGCCGGCACGGTCAACGGCAACTCGGCGAGCGGCGTCGGAGTCGATTTCGCTGTCGCCGTTCAGCCTATTCCCAAGTTGTCTCTAGGGACTACCTTCAGCTGGAACAATCTGGAGATGGACGAGGACGTGTTCTCGGGCGGCGTGCTGTTGTTTCCCAAAGGTGAGCGCCTGAATCTCTCAGCCGAGTACACGGCCGGCGTCTCGGCGGACTACCGATTCCCCTTGAGCGCCAACGGCCTGGAAGGGACATTCTCAGTTGCCGGCAATTACATCTCCGAGATGACCAACTCGGTACTCCTGCCGCCCATCTCCGTGGGACATGGGGATGCGAGCTTCATTTCGCGGGCGAGCTTTTCCGTCGCTTCCAAAGGCAACTGGACCGGTACGCTGTATGGCGACAATCTGAACAACTATCAGAAGAGCCCGATCCCCGGATTCGGGGATCTGTCGATGTATTACGGACGCGTGCGACCTCGCACCGTGGGCCTGCAGATCGAATACCGTTACTAGACGATGTTCGTCGATCTCGTTGTCCGATCCGAAGTGACTGTGGACAGGCCCGTCGCAGCCGTGTGGCCGTACTTTCTGCAGATGAGCCGATGGATGTCGGATCTGACATTCGAGCGCGTCTCGGGCCGAGACGGAGAGGAGGGCGAGATCCGGCTCGTCACGCCGGCAAACTCTACGCCGTATCGAGCCTATTTCGCCACGACCGTGCGCGTACGACCTTTCGAGCAATATGTGCTGAAAGTCAGGCCCCAGGAAGGCAGCGATTACTGGGGGTTTGCGGACTTCAGCTTTGCGGAGGCAAGCGGCAAGACGCATCTGGTGTACGACATCTACTTGGAGCTGAAAGTGAGCGGCGCCGATGAGGAAGCGCTTCGGACGCTCAGCCAAGAACAGCACCGGAGCGTCTATCAGGAAGTCGCCCGAAACAATCAGAATCTCAAGCGTTGGGTCGAGAGCGAGACGGATGACGCTCTTGCTGAGTAGATGAGCTGGGATTACCTCGTCATTGGCGCGGGCTCCGCCGGATGCGCAGTCACTCATGAGCTCGTCAAGAGTGGCCGCCGTGTGTTGCTCCTCGAGGCGGGCGGATCGGATCGCTCGCCGTGGATCCGCTTTCCCGCCGGACAACTCCGCGCCATCGCGGGACACGATTGGGGCTACCGGTGTCAACCGGATCCGAGTCGCAACGGGAGGTTTGAAAGCTGGCTCAGAGGACGCGTACTGGGCGGTAGCAGCAGTATCAACGGCACACTCTTCGCCCGTGGAGCGGCTTCGGACTTCGATCGCTGGGCGCACCAATCTGGTCAGAGTGAGTGGTCCGCAAAGGAAGTTCTGCGGATCTATCGCGAGATGGAAGATAGCGACCAGCCTGGGCCCTCGAGAGGTCACGCGGGTCCTCTGCACCTGAGAACCGTCCGGAGGCCTCACGCGCTCACTCGAGCGTTTGTCGAGGCCGCACGCAAGACTGGTTTCGCGATCACGGAGGACTACAACGGTGATACACAGGAGGGCGTGGCCTATGCGCAGTTCTCACAAAGGAGAGGTTTTCGTTGTAGCGCAGCCGACGCATTCTTGAAGCCTCTGCGTCGAGCTCCAAATCTGAAGCTCGTACTCGATGCCACGGTCGAGAAGATCGAGATCCAGGACGGGCGGGCTTCAGCGGTGATATTCAGGCATGCGGGTCGGCCTCATCGCGAGGCCGCGCAAGAGATCATCGTTTGCGCAGGGGCGATCGGCTCCCCGCACCTTCTGATGCTATCCGGCATTGGAGATCCTGAGGAACTGGTGCGGCATGGGATTTCGCCGAAAGTCGAGCTGCCGGGGGTGGGCAAGAATCTGATGGAGCACCCGCTCCTCCGCTTGACGTACCGGACGAGGATTGCGAGCTACAGTCTGACCGAAGGTTTTCGACAGAAGGTAGGCATTGCGGCCAGATTCTTGCGCAGTGGCGAAGGCCCGATCGCCAATCTGTTCGAGAGCGTTGCGTTTCTGAAGTCATCTCCTTCCGAGCAATCGCCCGATATCCAGCTGCACTTCATTGCGCTCGGCTATCTCGCTCTGCCGAATGGTTCGATCGAGCTCGCGCAGTTTCCGTCGGTGACCGTGCTGATCAACAAGTCGCATCCTCTGAGCCGCGGCCGCATTCGCCTGGCGAGCGCCAACCCCGCAGATGCGCCGCTGATCGAATGCCGGCTGCTCGATCAGGAAGCCGATGTCATGACATTGGTGCGAGGTATCGGTGTCGTCAGAAGAATTATGCAGACGAACCCGATCGCCGCCCTCATCGAGGAGGAAATCGCTCCCGGAGCCGCGACGAATTCGGAGGCCGCGTTGCAAGAGTATGTGCGGGGCCACACGACGATCGCCGCGCATCCTGCAGGAACCTGCCGCATGGGCACCGATGCGGATGCGGTAGTGGATCCGACCCTGCGTGTGCGGGGCGTGGAAAATCTTTGGGTCGCGGATGCCTCGATCATGCCTGACTTGCCCAGCGGCAACACGAACGCCGCCTGCATGATGATCGGCCTCAAGCTGGGACGTTATCTGAATGCTCGAAAAGCATCCGGCCCGGATGGTGCACTAAAGCGTGAGAGCCGCCTATGAAACCCATCGCACCCTCTGATGCTGTAACCGCCAACGCGGCTGACGCCCAGCAGAGCACCGGCGAACCCCTCACACGCGGGCCATTCCTGAAGAGCACCTGGTATGCGGCCGGCTGGAGCTCGGAGTTTGAATCAAGCCCCGCGGCGCGAACAATCATCAATGAACCGGTCGTGTGCTATCGCAAGCAGGACGGGACACTCGTTGCGCTCGAGGATCGGTGCGCGCACCGCTGGGCGCCCCTGTCGCTGGGCCGAGTCGAGGGTGATGAGCTGCGGTGCATGTACCACGGCATCAAATTCCGCCCCGATGGCCTTTGCTCGGAGGTGCCTGGCCAGGATCGCATCGCGAAGTCCCTCTGTGTGCGTGCCTATCCGGTGGTTGAAAGACATCGCCTCGTCTGGATCTGGATGGGCGATCCGACCCAGGCTGATCCGCGGCTGATTCCCGATCTGTCGTTGGGTGACCGGCCCGCGATGCACTCGTATCAGGGCAGCTTGGATTACCAGGCGCATTACTCTTTGATCTGCGACAACCTGCTCGATCTATCGCACTTGGCCTACCTTCACGAGCGCACGCTCGGGCGACCCGTGGCACCCATATCGCAGCGCCGTACCAAACCGCGGATTCCCGACGGCTCCGGCGCCACACGGATCGACGGAGGCGTGCGCGTCGAAGGATGGCTTTTCGGCCGATCCGCGTTCCTGCCAAAGAAGGTGCCCGATGGCGATTTGTGGTCGCGCGTCGACTTTTTGGTGCCGGGCATCTACGTCTCGCACGCCCGCATGTATCCCGAGGGCACGGCCGAGAAATGCGGCGGTCGGCCTCCGGAGGAAGATCTCGCGCCGCTCAGCGACAGCATCAGCATCCAAGCCGTGACCCCGATCACAGCGCGCGAGACGCGCTATTTCTACTCGATCGGTCACCGGATGTCGGACATGGACGCGGCGGAAGCGGATGAGATCTGGAAGATCGTGCTCGAAGCATTTGCCGAGGATTTGCGGATGATCGAGGCACAGCAACGAATCATCGACACGCATCCTGGGCGACCGATGGGCGGCATCGCCGCCGATCGCGGGCTGACACTGTTTCGAACGCTGATGAAGAAGCGGATCACCGCGGAGGCCGCGGCGGCCGCCGGCGCGGACCGTCGGTTGCACGCTCGAAGCGAAGCGCCCAGCGGGAGCAGTTGATGCAGCAACTCTTGACGTTTCAGTCGCTGTGGGCCATGCAAGGGCTGCCTTCGGTGCATGGAAGTGGGTCTTTGAAAGACTCGATCCGCGCCATCGCGGAAGCGAAGTTCGACGGCATCAGCGCGGTTTGGATCGGCCGCGAATCCTGTCGCAGCGTGAGTCAATGCGCACGAGATAACGGACTTCGCATCGAAGCCATCTGCTTTCCGAAATCGGTGGACGATCTCGAGCGGTCGCTGGATCTCGTGGCCGAATATCCCGTCTGGCATCTGGACATCCACGCGGACATCAGGCCCCGAACGCTGGAGGCGTGCGCTCCGGTGGTCGAAGGGTGGCTGCGTTTGATCGAGCAGGTCGACTATCCCGTCTATTTCGAAACACAT
This sequence comes from uncultured Hyphomicrobiales bacterium, assembly GCA_964538565.1. Taxonomy (GTDB): domain Bacteria; phylum Pseudomonadota; class Alphaproteobacteria; order Rhizobiales; family Xanthobacteraceae; genus CAYVBN01. Next base: position 6,309 of record CAZIGW010000051.1, read on the forward strand.
CGCGATCGCCTCACGAATGATCTGTTCTTTACGCTCGAGCTCCTGAGGCGCTATCCGCAGATCAAAGTCCTTGCGGATCTCTCGCACTACGTCGTGGGCCGTGCCCTCGTCTATCCAGTCACCGCGGAGAGTGACGCGGCAATCCACGAGATTCTGGGGCGCTCCTGGGCCTATCACGGCCGCGTGGCCTCGAGCGATCAAGTGCAGGTGGAATTGTCGCTGCCGCAGTATCAAAACTGGGTCGGTCAGTTCGCGAGCTGGTGGCGCGATGGCTTCGAGGATTGGCGGCGACGCGCGCCCGACGATGGTGCGCTCGTTTTCACGTGTGAACTGGGCCCGCAGCCCGTCGCCATCGCAGGCCGCGATGGAAAAGATCGCAGTGACCGATGGCTGGAAGCGCTCCAGATGCGCGATCTGGCGCGGGACATCTGGCGACAGACGAACAAGCCTGAATCCCAGGTCATCGGGTCCTGATATGAATTGCTCGAATGACGGGAGCCCACATGCGTGCCCGCATCCGCGATACTGAAATTTTCTTCGACATCGATGGCGCAGCCCTGATACCCGAAGGGCCGCGCATGGTCGAGCGCCCGACGGCGTTCCTCGTTCACGGCGGCCCCGGTGTCGATCATTCGAGTTTGAAATCACGTTACGGACAACTGGCGCAGAAGATGCAGCTCGTGTACTTCGATCATCGTGGTCAAGGCCGCTCGGGCCGCGGCGATCCGCAGCACTACACGGTCGATGAGAACGTCGAGGACATGGAGGCCTTGCGTCGGTACTTGGGCTTGGGCCCCATCGTCAGCATCGGTACCAGCTACGGTGGTGTCGTGGCGATGGCGCACGCCGCGCGCTACCCGGACGCCGTGTCTCACCTGATTCTCGTGGCGACGATTTGTCACGCAGGCTACGTCAACCGTGCGATTGAGCTCGTCTCACAACGAGGTACGCCGGAGCAGATTCGCCATTGCGAAGACCTCTTCGCCGGCCGCGTCGATACGACCGAAAAGATGCAGCAGTATTTTCTCGCGATGGGGAACTTGTACGCGCGTGTGACGGACCCCGCTCTCTCGGAGCTCGGCTTGCGCCGCGCCATCCTCTCTCCGGCCGCTCTCAATCGGGCGCATGCGCCGGGCGGCACGCTGCGCTCGTTCGATCTGAGACCTGAGCTGGGAAAGATCACGGCTCCCACACTGATCTTGGCAGGACGCCATGACTGGATTTGTCCGCCGGAGTTTGCGGAGGAAATGCATCGACTCATTCCGGGCTCGGACCTGCGTATCTTCGAGGACAGCTCGCACTCGATCGGCGGCGATGAACCCCAGAAATTCCTGGACGCGGTCGCGGGATTCGTCGTCTACCGGATGCGCCGGTCATGATTCTGACGACCGAGGAGATTTTGCGGCGGCTGGTGGCGTTTCCGACAGTCTCGCGGGACTCCAACCTGCCGCTGATCGATTGGGTGCGGAATTTTCTGGACGACCTTGGGATCAAGTCGCACTTGGTGCCCGATCCGACCGGCTCAAAGGCCAATCTCTTGGCAACCGTGGGACCTTTGGTTGAAGGCGGGCTGGTGTTGTCCGGTCACACCGATGTCGTGCCCGTCGATGGACAGAACTGGAGCGGCGACCCTTTCAGGGTAACTGCGCGCGGCACGCGACTTTACGGCCGCGGCACGTGTGACATGAAGGGTTTCATTGCCGTTGTGCTGGCACGAGCGCAGCTCTGGCGGCGAGACCGCATGGCTCGGCCCGTCCACTTGATGCTTTCTTACGATGAAGAAGTGGGCTGCCTGGGTACGGCATCCATGATCGCGGCCGCCAAGGAGCATATGTCGAGGCCGAGCACGGTGATCGTCGGAGAGCCGACCGGTTTGCGCTTGGCGACGGAGCACAAAGGTATCCGTGTGCTGCGGACGCAAGTGCGGGGCATCGAGGCGCACTCGAGCTTGACTCACCAGGGGGCGAGTGCCGTCATGTTGGCCGCGGAGCTCGTCGCGCACCTGTCGAAGCTCGCGAAGGAGCTCGCCACGCGTACAAGACAGTCCCAGGGGACGACACTCGAACCGCCGTACACGACGCTCAGCGCGAATCGGATCTGTGGAGGGACCGCCAGCAACATCCTGGCGGCAGCCAGCGAGTTTACGTGGGACATTCGGGCAGTGCCCGGCGAAATGCCGCAATCGATCGTCGATCGGCTCTCGGCGTATGCCGCGGGGCGGCTCGCTGAGCTTGCCGCCGAGGGCAAGTCGTGCCACATCGAGACGTCGATACTGGCAGATGTGCCCCCTCTATGCGCCGAGAACCAAGCCCTCGCCTCACAGTTGCTGCGTTCGGTAACGGGTGCCTCCCAAGACTCGATCTCCGTCCCGTTCGCGACGGAAGCCGGATATTTTCAACGAGAAGGTTGGTCCACCGTGGTGTGCGGCCCCGGCAGTATCGATCAGGCTCACAAACCCGATGAATATGTCGAGCGCTCGCAGCTCGCGGACTGCGAAAAGCTGATCGAGGGTGTCGTGGCGCGTCATTGTCACTGACATTTCCCTAACGAGCCGCTTGATGGGTGAGTCTCCGTCGAAACTCTCGTGACATTGATCCCACGGCTGGTGCGATTGATGAGCGAACCGGCACGGGGCCAACTGCGCGCTGCTTCGAAACGTGCCAGCGTTCAAGTCGCTATCCACCACGCTCGCGGGCCGACTCACCGACTACATATGGGGTGGCACGCGTTGAAGGTGTGGAACGCGCGGAACTCGAGACGCTGTTGCGTGCGGCGGATGTGGTCAGCGTTCATCTCCCGCTCACGCTGGGAACGCGGGGAATCATCGGCGCAAGAGAGATCGGCTGGCTGAAATCCGGCGTCATTCTGATCAACACGGCCCGTGCCGCGATCGTCGACTAAGCCGCGCTGCTCGAGCCATTGCGGGCAGGCAAGATTGCGGTGGCGGGTCTCGATGTGTACTGGCACGAGCCGCTGCCGGCCACTCATCCGCTCTCGAGAATGCGCGACGTCGTCATGACGCACCACGTGGGCTATGTGACCGCAGCGAGCATGCTCAACCGGTATGAGGCGATGGCCGAAGTGCTGGCCTCCTATCGATAAGGAACATCAAGGGACGCTACACCCCCGCAGAGGCCGCTGCCGACGAGCGAACCGCATCACGCGCACTAGACATCATGGCCTGACTCGGAGGAGTCAGCGTCATGAGGAAATTGAGGGGTAAGAGGTCTGCCTCCAGTATCGTGGGTTGCGCACCGAAGTGCGCCGAGCCACATGCACAAGCGCCGGCAAGGGCGCGTTGGTGCAGA
>CAZIGW010000052.1:0-20805 GCA_964538565.1 uncultured Hyphomicrobiales bacterium
GCCACGCACCAGATGGCCGCCTCCAACGTGTGGGCGACGTATCCGCCCGTTTCGATGTCCGAGCTCCGTTTCCCGCGCCAGGAGCCGTTCATGATCGAAGCGATCTTGCCTGCATACCTCTGGTGTCTCGGCCTGAGTACGTTCGACCGCGGCTCGCCGGCGATGGCGTCGGCCAGGACTTCGGCGAACGCGACGCAGGCATCGACCGCCTCGGCCGCCGCGTGGGTCGTCCGGCTCTGGCGGGCGGCGGCGTCCCGCAACGACTCCAGATCCTTCCAGTAGCGAACCGCGACGGGAGCGAGGCGCATCAGAGACCCGTTGCCGGCGGCGCGTGGATCAGTCGAGCCGGCAATCGGGTCTGCGGTCCGCAGCCAGCGGTCCAGTGCGGCGCGGGTCGTGAGCCCGATGTCGAAACAGCGTCCCGTGCACGAGTAGCGGCCTTCGTCGCGCCACTCAACGAACCGGCTCATCAGGTCCCGCTCGTCGATCCCGTCCTTGTCCAACAGGCTTTCCGCGAGCGCTAGCGCCATGGACGTGTCGTCGGTCCATTGTCCCGGCTTCAATCGAAACGGTCCGCCTCCGACCATGTCGTCGATCGGATCGAACGACCCGCGGGTCTTGAACTCGAGCGTCGTGCCGACGGCGTCTCCCACGGCAAGACCGAGCAGCGAGCCGATGGCCCGGTCCTTGATGTCGTCCGGCGCGGTCGCCGGCTGAGCCTCGGAAATCGGCCGGGCCCGCCGGACGACGCGTTCCTGAGCCGGCGTCTCTATGGCGCCGGGGCGCACTCGGCGCACCGCCTCGATGGCGCGATCCGCGTCCATGCCCAGTTCCGCGAGCAGCCGGGCGGCCACCATGCCGGCCCGGCCGAGGCCGCCGCGGCAATGAACCAGCACGTCGAACCCGGCGCGCAGGCGGGCTCGCACACCCTCGCCTTCCACCTTCCAAGCGGCCTCGAACCCGTCGCTCGGGACCGAGACGTCCTCGATCGGCAGGTGGATCCAGTCCATGTAGCGGCGCCGCACCTCCTCGCCCAGCGCCGGCACCTGCAGAAGCGACAATTCGTCATGCTCGACGAGGGTGACAACCGCCGCCGCGCCCCAGGTGACGATCGCTTCGAGGTCGACGCCGAGATCGCGATCCCAGGGACCGCCGGCAGAGGACGCATCCTTCTTGCCGGGGCAGAAGGTGATCCCGATCCGACCGTGATCCGCGTCTGCCTTTACGTGAGCGATCTGGATCGGATGGGTGAGACTGGTTCTGGTCATGGGAATACTCGTTCGAAAACCCGGGCAAGGCGTGTGGCGCAGGACCAGTCGTTGTCGGAAGCCGAAAGAGCGGCAAACCCTCGGCTTACCCTATGGCCTTGACGAGATTTGTTCCGGTCCGGCCATATCAGACTTCGCCGATTGCCGTCTGGCAATATCTCCAATCGCAACCGCTGGCCCGCCACACGCGCACGCGCTCCCTCCACGAGCTGGCGCACGTCGACGTCACTTCGACGGAAATGTCGAGACCTTGGTGGGCTCCTTCTCAGTGCGCGAGGCGCTACCAAGGCACGAAGACCCCCGCGAAAATGAGGCGCATGAGTGGGCGAATGAATCACTGATTCCCCAGGCCCATGGGAGATGTCGGGACTTCACTCTCATGCACGTTGCGCAGAAATCATCGCCTTCTCGCAGCGAGTCGGAGTGCACCCCGCAATCGTTGCGGGTCGTATACGTCACAAACGAGAAATTTCCGCGCGTTTGCGCCGCTGCTCGGAGCCGGGGAGGTACGGGTTAGCGTCCCGCGCCCACACTCCGGCAGAAAACAACGCGCTAGCGTCAGCCGGCTTTATCTTCCGCGGCGACTGTTGAAGTTCAATCGGCGCATCGCCAGATCGCTGATCGCGCGGCTAGCGAGGCTATCGCATATGCGGTGAGCGCTCGATCATTGAGCGCGCGCCTTCCGCACGATCGGAGTCCAGGTCGCGGATTCCCGTTCCAAGAATTCCTTGAACTGATCGGGTGGCATGGGTTCCGGATCCGCGCCGAGCTGCTCGAGCTTGTGGCGTACCTTCTCATCCTTGAGCACCGTGACCAGCGCGGCATACAGCTTGCCGACCACGTCCTTCGGCGTTCCGAGCGGCGCCATGACCGCCGTGAAGGTGTAGCCGACGAGGTTCGGATAGCCGAGCTCGTTCAAGGTTGGCACGTCCGGCAGCGCCGGCGAGCGGACCTTGCCGGTGACCGCCAGAGCCTTGACGGCGCCCTGCTTAATGAATGGGGTCGCGCTCGATACCTGGTCGATGCTGAACTGGACGTGGCCGCCGATGAGATCGGTCATGGCCGGCGCGGTGCCTTTGTATTGCACCGTCGTCCATTTCACCTTCAAGCGGTCCTGCATGAGCTCACTGAAGAGGTGATTGATCGTGCCCATGCCTCCAGCTCCGAAGGAGAGCTTGTCGCCGTTGCTCTCCGCATAGGCGAGGAAGTCCTTGAAGTTCTGCGCTGGAAATTTCGGATTCACCACCACGACCAGCGGCGTCAGCGACACGGTCGATATCGGCGTCAATTCCGTTTCCCAATCGTAGGGGCGCGGATCGACCAGCTCGGGCGCGAATAGAATCGGGCCATTCGCCGAGAACAGCAGCGTGTGGCCGTCGGGTGCGGCGTGGATCACGGTGTTGGTGCCAATGATGCCGCCAGCGCCGACCTTGTTCTCGATGACGAACGGCTGGTGCAACTGCTCCTGCAGCGCTTGGCCGACGACGCGTGCCACAACGTCGGCATTGCCACCGGCAGGATAAGGCACGACCACGCGCACCGGGCGCGTCGGCCAGTCACCGGCCTCAGACGTCGCTGGGACGGCCAACACAAAAAGCGCGATGAGAAGGGACACAATGGTTGCGATACGCATGACCCGTGGGCTCTTTTTGCACCTCGATGATCGCAAGAGGCTCACACCGAGCGATAGAACAACCGTCAATTCGGTTCAATGCGTGCGGATACGGACACGCCACAGCACCAGCATGCATGAACAGCCGCAGATGGCGTCGTGTCAACGGCCGCAGTGACCAAATTCCGCTCAGCGGAATTTCCTGAACGACGGATCCATCGCGCCGAATTGCATTGCGGTGCAGTGCAAATGTGCCCCTTGGGTTGCGGGGCATGTCGATGCAGCGTCTTCATTTCGATGCAGCGTCTTCATTTCCGGCAGACGGAATTTCGTGTGACGCCGATTGACCCCACCAGTGCGGTGGCGCAATACGCTTTTGAATACCATTGGCCGCCGATGCGGCCCGGGGCCATCACATCCGCGCTGGATTTCTGTGCGCCTGTCGGCGACATGAGGACGCATGCAGATCAAAAGCAGCTTCGAGGTGGCCAGGCCTCCGGCGCAAGCATGGGCGATCCTGCTCGACATTCCCAAATGCGTGACCTGCATGCCGGGCGTCGAACTGACGTCGGTCGAGCCCGACGGCACCTACAAGGGTCGGCTGGCGGTGAAGCTCGGGCCGGTGGCGCTGAAGTTCAACGGCACCGCGTCGCTCGAAGACGTCAACGATACCCTGTACACCGCCACTATACGCGCCAAGGGCAGCGACATGCAGGGCCGCGGCAATGCCGGGGCCACTGCGCGCATGCGGCTGGTACCGAACGGCGATCACTCGACGGTCCATATCGACACCGAGCTGCAGCTTTCCGGGCTGGTTGCGCAATATGGCCGCGCGAGCGGCGTGATCTCGGCGGTCGCGGCCGAGATGGTCTCGATCTTCGCCAACAATCTGCGCGTCCGGATCTTAGAGTCGCAGGGCGGCGCGGCCGATTCCGGGAGGCCCGCCGCCCGCCCCGCATCCGCCGCGAATGCCATCGGCCTGGGCCTCGTCTGGCGGGCTCTGTGGGCTTGGTTCCGCGACCTGTTCGGAGCCAGAACCAGTGGTTAGCCACGCCATTCGCGGTCTTGTTCCCCATCTCCGTCCCATTTCGAAGAAGATGTCCGCATGAAGCCCGCTCCCTTCATCTATCACGACCCGGCCACCGTCGCCGACGTGCTGCTGCTGCTGGCCGAGCACGAAGACACGCGGCTGCTCGCTGGCGGACAGTCGCTGATGCCGATGCTGAATTTCCGCTTCGTGCAGCCAGCGCATCTGATTGACCTCAATCGCGTGGAGGCGCTCGATTTCATCCGTGTGGAGAAGGACACTGTGGCCTTCGGCGCGATGACGCGGCAGCGGCGCATCCAGCGTGACGCGGACGTGAAGCGCGCCTTCCCGATCATGCCCGAGGCGCTCTCGCATGTCGGCCATCGACAGACGCGGGCGCGGGGCACCATCGGCGGATCGATCGCCCATTTCGATCCCTCGGCCGAGCTTTGCAATATGGCGGCATTGCACGACGCGCAGTTCATACTGGCGCGAAAGAGTGGCCAGCGCACGCTCGGATTCGATGAGTTCGCGCGCGGCTATCTGGCCACGGCGATCGAACCCGACGAGCTATTGCTGGAAGTTCGCCTGCGCCGATGGACCAAACCGCAGGGCTACGCATTCGAGGAATTCGCCATGCGGCACGGCGACTTCGCCATCTGCGCGGTGTCGTGCCTGGTGACGCTGAACGGCAGCGGCGCGATCGATGCTCTCGCCATCGCCATCTCGGGCGTGGCGCCGACCCCGCAACGCTTACGCAACTTCGAGGCGGCGGCGTGCGGACAGACGCCCGGCCACGCGCTCTATCGCGAAGGGGCACTGCAGGCGGCGGCGCTCGAAGCGATGAGCGATGCCTACACGACGGCCGACTACCGTCGGCATCTCGCGCGGGTGTTGACCTATCGGGCTTTGGAAAACGCGGTGACACGCTTCAAATTGCAGGAACCGTCATGAGTGACATGCGAGAAGTCGCCGTCGTGGTGAACGGCAAATGCTACGAACGCACGGTGGAGACCCGCCGCACGCTGGGCGATTTCCTCCGGGTCGATCTCGGCCTCACCGGTACGCATTTCGGCTGCGAGCACGGCGTCTGCGGTGCCTGTACGGTGCGCGTCGACGGTCTCGCGGTTCGGTCCTGCCTGATGCTGGCGGTGCAGGCGAACGGAAAATCGGTGCAGACGGTCGAAGGGCTCGCCAACGGCGACATCCTGTCCCCGTTGCAGCAGGCCTTTCACGATCGGCATGCGCTGCAATGCGGTTTCTGCACACCCGGCGTCCTGATGACCATGGCCGAATTCCTCGAGGAGAATCCGGCGCCGACGGAGAAGGAAGTGCGCGACGCGCTCTCCGGCAATATCTGCCGCTGCACGGGCTATCAGAACATCGTTGATGCCGTGCTGCAAACCGCCGAAACTCTCCGCAAGTCAGGGAGCGCCGTGTAATGAGCACGAGTTCGTTTGGCGCGAGTCCCAAGCGCAAGGAAGATCCCGACTTGCTCACCGGCCGCGGCCGTTATGTGGACGATATCGTTCTGCCGGGCATGTATGCCGCGGCTTTCGTGCGCAGTTCGCTTGCGCATGCGCGCATCAGGTCGATCGACGCCAGCGCAGCGCTCGCCATGCCCGGCGTCCGCGCCGTCGTGACTTACCATGATCTGCCGGCCTCTCTGCGCGAGCGGCGGTTGCCGCTGTTTGTGCCGCACCCGACGCTCACGCCGCGGATGCAGTATGCGTTGGCGAAGGACGAAGTCTGTTACGTCGGCGAGCCGGTGGCCGTCGTCGTGGCCGACGACCGCTACGTGGCCGAAGATGCACTGCTGCTGGTTGACGTCGACTACGACCCGCTGCCCGCGGTGTCCGACTGCAAGGACGGCGCACGTCCGGATGCGCCGCGGGCGCATCTTGACCTCGAATCCAATATCGCATCGCGCATGCTGAGCAGCGTCGGTGACATCGAAGCTGCATTTCGCGGCGCCAAGCACGTGTTCCGCGAGGAGATCTTCCAGCACCGCGGCGGTGCCTTCTTCATGGAGTGCCGTGGCGTCATTGCCAACTACGACATGATCGAGGGCGTACTACAGGTCTATGTGTCGTCGCAGGGATCGCACCGCATCAAGCGCGCTCTGCTCGATCTTTTCGATCTGAGCGATACGCAGATCCGCGTCATGACGCCCGACGTAGGCGGCGGCTTCGGCCCCAAGGGCTCGTTCTACGCCGAATATGCGGCGATCTCGGCCTGCGCGATGATGCTCGGCCGTCCCGTCAAGTGGATCGAGGACCGACGGGAGAATTTCGTCGCCACCCATCAGGAGCGCGACCAATATTGGGATGTCGAGATCGCCGTTGATGACGACGCCCGCATCCGCGGCTTGCGCGGCACGCTGACCCACGACAACGGGGCGTATACGCCGTGGGGCATCGTGCTCCCGTGGATTTCCGTCGCGACCGTGCCGGGGCCCTACGTCGTGCCCGCATATCACTTGGAGATGCGATCGGTGCTGACCAACAAGGTCATGGCGACGCCCGTGCGCGGGGCCGGCCGGCCCGAGGGCGTGGTGGTGATGGAACGGCTGATGGACCGCATCGCTCGCGAATTGAGGCTCGATCCGGCGGAGGTGCGGCGGCGCAATTTCATCCAGCCCTCGCAGATGCCCTACGACGTCGGCGTGGTCTTTCGCGACGGGCGCAAGGTCGTCTACGACAGCGGCGATTATCCGGCGTGTCAGGATGCGGCGCTCAGGGCGATCGACTACGATCACTTCCGTGCGCGCCAGGCCGAAGCGCGCACCAAGGGCCGCTATATCGGTATCGGCATCGGCAACGCGGTGGAAGCCACGGGCCTTGGTCCCTACGAGGGCGCCGCCGTGAAAGTCGCCACCAACGGCCGCATTGCCGTCTGTACCGGCGCAACACCGCAGGGGCAGTCGCACAAGACGACGCTCGCGCAGATCGCCGCCGACCAGTTCGGCGTGCCGATCGAGATGGTCCGCGTGGAGACGGGCGATACCGCGAAAATCTCCCAGGGTATCGGCACCTTCGCGGCGCGCACCGCAGTAAATGCCGGGTCCTCCGTACACCTCGCAGCCGTCAAGGTGGCACAGAAGGCCAAGGCCATAGCCGCGAAGCTGCTCGACGTGCGCGAAGAGGACCTTGAGCTGCGCGACGGCTACGTCCAGCTTGCGGTAACCTCCGGCGGGGGCTCGGACAATGCGCGCCAGATGCGCAAGAGCCTCGCGGAACTCGCGGTGGTTGCCTCCGGCATGCCGGGCTTCGCCATGCAGGACGGCGCCGAGCCGGGTCTCGAAAGCACGGCGTATTTCACCGCCGCCCAATCGACCTATGCCAACGGCACCGCCGTGGCGGAAGTCGAGGTCGACATCGAGACCGGACGGGTCACGATCCGACGCCTGGTGCTGGCGCATGACTGCGGCCGGCTGATCAATCCCATGGTGGTCGAAGGCCAGGTCGTGGGCGGCGTTGCCCACGCGGTCGGAAATGCGCTATTCGAGCGCATGCTGTTCGATGATCAGGCGCAGCCTGTCTCGACGAACTTCGGAGAATATCTGCTGCCGCTGGCGGCCGATGTCCCACGCGTCGAGATCGTCCACCAGGAGACGCCGAGCCCACTCAATCCCCTTGGCATCAAGGGCGCGGGTGAATCGGGAACCATCCCGACCATCGCGGCGATCATTGCCGCCGTGGAGGATGCGCTCTCGCCGTTCGGGGTGAAGATTGCGGAAGCGCCGATCACGCCACAAAGGATCGTCGAGCTCCTAGGAGAAGCGTCCCTTGGACGAACTCGCTGACATTCGCGCCGAACTTGTCAGGCCGGCAAGCTACGTCGAGCGGCTGTTCGCGATTCTACGTCTGTTTTCGGAAGGCTCCGAAACGCTCGGAGTCAAAGAGATCTCCGAGCGTCTGGGGCTGCCTGCCAGTTCGGTGCACCGCATCCTTGAGCCACTGGTGCGGCTCGGCCTGCTCGAACGGGCTCCGTTGAGGCGCTACCGCGTCGGAACCGAGCTGTTCCGCATCGCGGCGCGCATCGAGAACCACTTCGAGCTCATCACAATTGCCAAGCCGCTGATGGCTGAAATGGCGGCCGAATCGAACGAGACCTGCATTTTCGGCCTGCTGACTCCGTCGCGCAGCCGCATCGTCCTGTCATACAAGATCGACACGCCGCTGTCGCATCGCTTCAAATTCGATCTGCTAACCAATATCACGCCAGTCTGGGGCTCGCTCGGCCGCTCCGTCCTGGCTTGGCTCAAGCCGGTCGATGTTCGCCGCGCGCTGGCGGAGGCCGAACCGTCACCCGTAACCGGTGCGCCGGTGCCGGAATGGCGTGCATTTCAGAACGATCTGAAGCAAATCCGCGAACGCGGCGTGGCGATCAGCCATGGCCAGCGCGCAGCGCCGAACGCGGTCGGCGTCTCTGCACCGTTTTTCGACGCATCGGGTCAGGTGCGCGGCGGGCTGGGCATTGTCGCCCCGGATGTGCGCATGCCCCCCGAGCGGATCGCCGCCATCGAGACGCTGGTGAAGCTGCATTCGCGACATCTGTCGCGCCTTCTCGGCCACTATTCCGGACGGCCGTCCGCTCTCGGGCGACAAGCCAAACCGACTCTTCTCGCATCGCCATCGGAAGCAATTTTCACCACGCCATCAGTCCCTCAACTTGCCAAGAGAAATGTCCACCGACACAGAATTTGAATTTGCCGTCCGGGTCGAAGACAAGGTCGGCTACCTCGATCTCAATCGGCCGGAAGAAGCAAACCGGCTGACGCGCGGCATGATGACTGGCTTGGCCCGCTCGATTCGCGAACTCGCGGAACGCAGCGATGTCCACCTGATCGCCATTCACAGCCGCGGCAACGCGTTCTGCCGCGGGCGCGACGGGCGCGGCGAGGCTGCGGGCGGCCTTTCACCCTACCGGGTGCGTAACCAGATGATGGGACCGGTGCTCTCGGTCTACGAGGCGCTGTCCGCGGTGCCGATCCCGGTCGCCGCCTGCGTGCATGCCGAGGCCGTCGGGTTCGGCGCGGCGCTAGTCGGTGGCTGCGATATCGCTCTGGCCTCGGCGACGGCAGAATTCGCCTTTCCCGAGATTGAACACAACATCGCACCTACGATGGCGATGTCCTCCGTCATTCGCAAACTGCCGCCGGCAGTGTTGAGCTATCTGATCTATTCGGGCGACCGGATCAGCGCAGCGGAGGCGCTGCAATATGGACTGATCGGCAAGATCTATCCGGCGGAGCAATTTGCCGCCGCCTCGCGCGCGTTTCTCGTCCGCCTCGCGGCGCGCCCGCGCCCGATCCTCGAGACCATCAAGAAATATCAGCATGGCGCGGCTGGCATGTCGGCCGCGCAAAGCTTTGACTATGCCGGCGCACTGTTGACGATCGTGCGCGGGCAGAACTAGCAAACGTTCGGACGTTCGAGCACGGTATGCCAAGTTCCGCGTCGCGGAATTCAGCGACGTTGTGCGCCAGCAGGAACTTGCCGCGCCCGGTGGCTTCATCTAACGACAGCGTGGGGAGGCGCTGTGACGTTCCACTGGGCGTCGACCCCGGCCTGCACCGCATCTCCAGGCCGCGGTTGAGGACGTAGAGCGCTACGATCGGGAGACATTCGCGCCGGTGGCAAGCCCGGCTTGATGCCGATCGGTGCAACGAGAGTGGTGCGACTGCGTTCCTTAAGCCGAAATGGGAGGCTGGACGATGCCTGCACATCTCGCTGAGAAGGAGCCCCTGGCAATTCCGGGAGGCGAAAAACCGCGCCTCGACCTGCAACAGCATCTGCGCGATTTGGAGAAGCTCGGCCTGCTGCTGCGCATCGACCGTCCGATCAACAAGGATACGGAGTTGCATCCCCTGGTGCGCTGGCAATTCATCGGCGGCATGCCTGCCGATGAAAGGCGTGCATTTCTGTTTACCAATGTCGTCGATTCCAAAGGCCGCAAATATGACATGCCGGTGGTTGTCGGCGCTTTGGCCGCCTCGCCGCGCATCTATGCGCTCGGCATGGGCCGGAAGGTCGAGGACATCGGCCAGGCCTGGCTCAATGCCATCCAGCACCCGATTCCGCCGGTCCGAGTCGAGGACGCCGTCTGTCAAGAGGTGGTCGTCAAGGGGGAAGCCCTGAAGCGCCCGGGCGGCGGACTCGCCGCGCTGCCGGTCCCGATCTCGACACCGGGCTTCGATTCCGCGCCCTATCTGACGGCCACTCTGTGCGTCACGCGCGATCCGGAAACGGGCGTGCAGAACGTGGGCACCTATCGCGCCGCACTGAAGGCGACCGATCGACTGGTCGTGCGCATGGTGGCGCGGCCGGGCGGCGCCGGCGGCTATATTCACTGGTGCAAGTATCGCGAGAGAAAGATGCCGATGGAGATCGCCATCGTCATCGGCACCGCACCGGTGGCCGAGTTCACCGGCCCGCAGAAGCTCGCCATCGATGTCGACGAGATGGCAGTTGCCGGCGGTCTCGCGGGTCAGCCGATTCCGATGGTGCGTTGCGTGAGCATCGGTCTCGATGTGCCGGCGAATTCCGAGCTGGTCATCGAAGGCGTCATCGACACGTCGATGCTCGAGCCTGAAGCGCCATTCGGCGAAAGCAACGGCTATGTGGCACTCGAAGCCTTCAACATGCCGATGCAGGTGACAGCGATCACCCATCGCCGTCAAGCTGTGTTTGCGTCGATCATCAGTCAGGTGACGCCGAGCGAATCGAGCACCATCAAAATCGTTGCCTACGAGCCGCTCTATCTCGCGCACCTGCGCGATACCCTGGGAATACGCGGCGTCAAGCGCGTGGTGATGCACGAGCCGCTCACAAATCTCAGGCCCGTCCTTTTTGTACAGTTCGCCCACGAGACGCCGCGCACTGAAGTGTGGCGTGCGCTGCATGCGACCGCGGCCTTCACGGCCGGCGTCGGCAAGGTCTGCGTTGCAGTCAGCGAGGACATCGACCCGACCAATACCGACGCGGTGTGGTGGTCGATCGCCTATCGGTCCAATCCTGTCGACGACGTGCATATCACGCCCTTTCGCCGCGGTGTGCAGGGCGCGGTCTACCGAGACGGCGGCACGGATTCCGGCCTGCTGATCGACGCCACGCTCAAGCAGAAGAGTCCGCCCCTCGCGCTGCCAGCACGCGAATTCATGGAAGGCGCGCGCAAGATCTGGGAAGAACTCGGCCTGCCGGCGCTGACGGTGCGCCATCCCTGGCACGGCTATGCGCTTGGCCATTGGGCGCAGACTTGGGAAACTTTCGCACGCCGCGCCGTCGCCGGCGACTGGGAGGTCAACGGTATCGAAACGCTGCGGCGACAACGCACGGGCCTCGAGCCGGAGACGCCGGTCTGGCAGGTGGAAGCCAGTGCGAAAAGATAGTTGTGGCGCCGGACGGCATGTCTCCGCCATCGGGAAGATCGTGATGGGTCACGTGGGAGGACGATTGAAATGAGACTTGCTGCCCTTCTTGCTCTGATCGCTGGCGTCGCGGCCAGCACGCCGGTCTCTGCGCAGGACTTTCCCAGCCGGCCGATCAAGATGATCGTGCCCTACACGGCCGGCGGTCCGTCGGACGGAATCGCACGCGTGCTCGGCCAACGCATGAGCCGCATCCTGGGGCAGACGTTCGTCATCGAAAACCGGGGCGGGGCGGGCGGCTCAGTCGGCGGGCGCGTGGTCGCAAATGCCGAGCCCGACGGGTACACGCTTTTGTTCGGCGCCACAGGTCCACTGGTGATCAGCCCACTGATGTTCGATTTGCCCGGTTACGATCCGGCAACGACGCTGACGCCGGTGGTGCTCGTGGGAACCACGTCGAACATCCTCGTGGTCAATCCGTCGCTTCCTGTCCATTCAGTCAAGGAACTGATCACCTATGCCAAGGCCAATCCTGGAAAACTGAGTTATTCGTCGCCCGGTGTCGGCACGCCGCCACATCTGATCGGCGAGATGCTCAAGCAGAAGACAGGCATCGACGTCGTCCACGTCCCTTACAAGGGCGGCGGCAACTCCACACAGGATGTCATCGCCGGCCAAGTGCAGTTCACTTTCGAAAATCCGGCTGTATCGCTTCCGCTTGCACGCAGCGGCACGTTGCGGGCGCTCGCCGTGACCAGCGCCACCCGCAGTCCGCAGGTTCCCGAACTGCCGACCATGATCGAAGCCGGCGTGCCCGAATTCGTCTCCGTATCGTTTACCGGCATCGTCGCTCCGGTCGGCACGCCTGCCCCGATCGTGCGCAAACTCAACTCGGCGGCGAACGAGGCCCTGAGGGATGACGATGTGCGCAACGTGCTGCAGCGACTCGCGGTCGATATCCACGGCGGATCGCCGGAAGAGTTTGGCGCCTACCTCGCCAACGAGCGCAAGAAATGGAGCGATGTGATAAAGGCGGTCAAGCGGCAAACCAAATGACGCGCGATCGCTCTAGCAAGTTTCGTTTTACCGATCCAACCCGCCGACGGGCCCTCGCAGGAGGGTTCGCTATTGCAGGGCAACGCGAGCACTGGCCCGAGCGGCCAGATCGCGCCGAGCCTTCGACCCGCCGCAATCGATCGGCCAGCGGCAGCATGACCAGAACTCGCTCGCCTGACACTTTCAGGACACCTTGGCTTCTGGCGGGCCGTATTTCGACCGGTCCCTGAAAATGCCCACCCCGGAGGGTGGGGCCTGTCCATATGCACCGGGGGTCGGCGTAGCCTCGACGCACGCAGTTGACCTCTGCTGCAATCCACAGAGCCCGGTGCAATGAGAGACAAAGGGACGGCTTCGCGTTGAGCCTCGTCCGCCTGCTCAGATGAGAGGTTGCAATCGGGTTGCAACGAACGTTCTTAGGTAGGTCCAGCGTTTTGCCGACCTCCTGATTTTGTTGGTCTTTGAATGACTTACATGGTGCCCAGGGGCGGAATCGAACCACCGACACCGTGATTTTCAGTCACGTGCTCTACCAACTGAGCTACCTGGGCGCCGGGGCCCGCCGCAGGGCGGGCCGCGGAAGCGACGGCGGGTTATAGAGGCTCGATTCCGGCCTGTCCAGAAGCGGATGGCCGCCGGTGCCGGCCGCAGCGTGGGCGCGGGGGCGCGCGACCCGCCGCAAGCCGACAGCCACGAGCCTCCCCGATCGTGCTGCAAGCGCGGCGATTTTCCGCTTCGCGGGCGGCGCGCAGACCTCGGCCGGGCAACGCCCTCGCCTGCTTGATGGATGATCCCCGACGCGGGATCGCCGCAGATCCCGCACTCCCCGACGATCGCGCGCCGACACCGGGTCTCGGCGTCGCCGCATCGCGGTTCCTGGAAGAATCGCGCCGCGTTCCGTGCTCCCGCCGCGCATCGGCGCGGCGCCGGCTCGCAGCCGCCTCACACCCCGTCGTTCGGGAGGCCTCTCATATTCGGGAGACCTCTCATAAAAAGCGGGGCTGTCCCGCAAGCCGTCCTCGCCCGGTCCGGCATGCCCCGGCGTCTCGTCGGGCCATCGGCGGGCCGCCCCATGCGGGGTCGCGCCTGACGCGACGTTCGCGATCCCGTGTCACTCCTCCCCGCGCCGGGCGGCGGGCTCCGGCTGCTCCTCGATCTCCTCGGCCTCGACCGCCGGCACCGCGTAGGCGCCCGAGAGCCAGCGGTGCAGGTCGACGTCGGCGCAGCGCCGCGAGCAGAACGGCCGGAAGCGCTCGACCGTTTCCTTGCCGCAGATCGGGCAGCGCCGGGCGGGGGTCTCGGGGGTATCGGACATACGCTTGATATAGGCCGGGCCGGGCGCAAGATCAGCCCCGTCGTGCGGCCCCGCGCCCGGTCGCGGCCGGGGACCCCCGTCCGCGCGGGGAGCGTCGCGCCCCGGAACCGGCCGACGCCGCGCCGCCGACGCGCGGCCCGAGGAGAAGCCCATGGCAAGGCACAGCCCCAAGGTCGATTTTCCGGTCGCGCAGGTGCGCCGTTACCTGGAGCCGGGCCCGATCGTGCTCGTGTCGAGCGCGCACGGCGGCGCGCGCAACATCATGACGATGGGCTGGCACACCGTGATGGAGTTCGCGCCCTCGCTCGTCGGCTGCGTGATCGCCGCCGGCAATCACAGCTTCGATCTCATCCGCAAGAGCCGCGAATGCGTCATCAACCTGCCGACCAGCGCGCTCATCGACACGGTGGTCGGCATCGGCAACACGACGGGCGCGGAGATCGACAAGTTCGCGCGCTTCGGCCTCACCGCGCAGAAGGCGCAGCGCGTGAAGGCGCCGCTCATCGCCGAATGCCACGCGAGTTTCGAATGCCGGCTCGCCGACGACGCGCTCGTCAGGCGCTACAACTTCTTCATCTTCGAGGTGGTGAAGGCGCATGTGGCGCGCGCGCCGAAGCACCCGCGCACGCTGCACTACACGGGCGACGGCGTGTTCATGCTCTCGGGCAGGATCA
Source organism: uncultured Hyphomicrobiales bacterium (assembly GCA_964538565.1). Taxonomy (GTDB): domain Bacteria; phylum Pseudomonadota; class Alphaproteobacteria; order Rhizobiales; family Xanthobacteraceae; genus CAYVBN01. The sequence continues at coordinate 14,325 of CAZIGW010000052.1, forward strand.
TCAGCCGCCGCGCGCGATTCCGGCCGGAGATGCTGTAGGCGAACATCGGGCGCGCCGGTCCGGCGCCGCACGCGCCGCCTCACACCGTCGCGGCGCTCATCCAGCCGAAGTGCACCGGATAGCCTTCGCCGGCGAGCATCGCCATCGTCTCGTAGAGCGGCAGGCCGACCACGTTGGTGTAGGAGCCGACGATCTTCACCACGAAGGTGCCGGCGAGCCCCTGCACCGCGTAGCCGCCGGCCTTGCCGCGCCATTCGCCGGAGGCGAGGTAGGCCTCGATGTCCTCGTCGGAGAGCCGCTTGAAGCGCACGCGCGTCTCCACCAGGCGCTGGCGGAAGCCCTCCTTCGGAGTCACGAGACACACCGCGGTGTAGACGCGGTGGTTGCGGCCGGAGAGCAGGCGCAGGCACTGCGCGGCCTCGTCGAGCAGCTCGGCCTTGGGCAGGATGCGCCGCCCGACCGCCACCACGGTGTCGGCCGCGACGATGTAGGCGCCGCGCAGCTCCTCGTCGACGCGCACCGCCTCGAGCGCGGCATCCGCCTTCACGCGCGCCAGCCGGTTGGCGTTGGCGCGCGGCAGCTCGCCCTTGAGCGGCGTTTCGTCGACCTCGGTCGGCCGCAGGGCGTCCGGCTCGATGCCGGCCTGGTTGACCAGCGAGAGGCGGCGGGGCGAGCCCGAGGCGAGAACGAATTTCGGCCGGCCGATCATGAACTGCGCGTTCGGGCTGGGGCGAGGATCGCCCGGGTTGAGGGCGAGGCGGCAACGCTCACTTGAAGCGATAGGTGATGCGACCCTTGGTCAAATCGTACGGCGTCATCTCGACCAGCACCTTGTCCCCGGCGAGAACCCGGATGCGGTTCTTGCGCATGCGTCCGGCCGTATGCGCGATGATCTCATGGTCGTTCTCGAGCTTGACCCGGAAGGTGGCGTTCGGGAGCAGTTCCGTCACGACACCGGGAAATTCCAGCAGTTCTTCCTTCGCCATCGATATCCAGTCGCTCGATGCCCGGCCGCCATATGGCCGCCGGGCCAGGTTGCGTGCCGAGGTGGATGATGGGCGCGGAACCTAGCGGAATCGGCGCTGCTCCACAACCGCGAAGCTGTCCACAACCCGGCGAGCCGGAACGCGTTCGTCGGCCGCACCGACGCGCCGCCTCGCGCTCGGGGTCACTCGTTGCCGCCCGGCCGCCAGCCGAATCGTTCCTTGATGCGCTGCATCAATTGATCGCGCAGCGCCCGGTAGGCGTCGAGCCGCTGCTCGCGCGTGTGTCCGACGTCGGAGGGATCGGCGGTCGGCCAGTACTCGACGTCGGCGGCGAGCGTGCGGGTCAATTCCAACGCCTTGTGATGGGCTTCGGGCGAGAGCGTGACGATGAGGTCGAAGCTCAGGCCTTCTTCCTCCTCCAAGTCCTCGAACGTCATCGGCCGGTGCTTGCCGATGTCGAGGCCGATCTCCTCCATCACGGCGACCGCGAACGGATCGAGCTCGCCGCGCCGCACGCCGGCCGAGCCCACGTAGGCGGTGCGCCCGAACAAATGGCGGAACAGGCCGGCCGCCATCGGCGAGCGCAGCGAGTTGAGCCCGCACGCGAACAGAACCGCCTGCGGGCGCCCGGCACGCGGCGCCGTCATTCCCCCTTCACCCCTTCCAGTGCAGCACGGTGATCAGCGTGAACAGCCGCCGGGCGGTGTCGAAGTCGATGCTGATCTTGCCTTCGAGACGTTTCCTCAGGAGCTCCGAGCCGTCGTTGTGCAGCGCGCGTCGGCCCATGTCGATCGCCTCGATCTGGGCCGGGCTCGCGCTGCGGATCGCCCGGTAGTAGCTCTCGCACATAATGAAATAGTCCTTCACGATGCGCCGGAACGGCGTCAGCGAGAGATGATGCGCCACGATGGGCGTGCCGTCGGTGAGGCGGATGTCGAACACGAGGCGGCGGTCGGCGATGGCGAGATGCAGGGTGAACGGTCCGCCGTCGTGGCCCGCAGGACAGAATTCGTTCTCTTCGAGCAGATCGTAGATCGCGACCGCGCGTTCATGCTCGACGTCCGGGCCCGAGCGCCCGATCGAGCCCTCGTCGAGCGTCACCTTGACGAGGCGCCGTCGACCGTCGCCGCCGGGATCGCTCGCGCCCGTCATCGGTTGAGGCGGATCGCCACCGAGCGGGCGTGCGCGTCGAGCCCCTCGGCCTCGCCGAGCGCGATCGCCGCCCCCGACAACGCGCGCAACTGCTCCGGCCCGCAGCGCAGGATCGAGGTGCGCTTCATGAAATCGAGCACGCCGAGCCCGGAGGAGAAGCGCGCCGAGCGCGCCGTCGGCAGCACGTGGTTGGAGCCCGCCACGTAGTCGCCGATCGCCTCCGGGGTGTGGCCGCCGAGAAAGATCGCCCCGGTGTTGCGGATCCTGCCGGCGAGCCGCTCGGCGTCGGCGGCCGCGATTTCCAGATGCTCGGGCGCGACCGCGTCGACGAGCGGCGCCGCGGCCTCGAGATCCTCGACCAGGATGATCGCCCCGTAGTCGCGCCACGCGGCGGCGGCGACCTTGCCGCGCGGCAGCGTCGCAAGCTGCGCTTCTACCGCCTTCTCGACCTCGCGCGCGAGGGCCGCGTCGTCGGTCACGAGGATCGACTGCGCGGCGACATCGTGCTCGGCCTGCGCCAGAAGGTCGGCCGCGATCCAGTCGGGATTGGCGTTCCGGTCGGCGAGGATCAGCACTTCGGACGGACCGGCGATCATGTCGATGCCGACCTTGCCGAACACGAGACGCTTGGCCGCCGCCACGTAGGCGTTGCCGGGACCGACGATCTTGTCGACCGGCCGGATCGATTCCGTGCCGTGTGCGAGCGCCGCGACCGCCTGCGCACCGCCGATGCGGTAGATCTCGTCGACGCCGGCGAGCTTCGCCGCGGCGAGCACCAGCGGATTGAGCTTGCCGTCGGGCGCCGGCACCACCATGACGAGCCGCGCGACGCCGGCGACCTTCGCCGGAACGGCGTTCATCAGCACGGACGACGGATAGGCGGCGGTGCCGCCCGGCACGTAGAGCCCGACCGCCTCGATCGCGCTCCAGCGGTAGCCGAGCTCGACCCCGAGCGCGTCCGTGAAGCGGTCGTCCTTCGGCAATTGGCGGCGGTGATAGGCCTCGATGCGCTCGCGCGCGAAAGCAAGCGCCTCGCGCGCCGCCCGGTCGCAGGCGCCCGTCGCGGCGTCGATCTCGGCAGCCCCCACACGCAGGCCGACGGCCGAGAGATCGACGCGATCGAAGCGCGCGGTGAGTTCGAACAGCGCCCGGTCGCCGCGCGCGATCACGTCGGCGATCACCGCGCGCACGACATCTTCGACATCCTGCGCGGCTTCGCGCTTGGCGGCCAGAAAGGCGCGGAATCGATCGGCAAAGTCGGCGCTGCGGCTGTCGAGGCGGATCGGCATGGCGTCATCCCGCCCGGGGACGGGAGCGCCCCGGTCGAGGGTCAATGACGCGCCGCGGCAGGCGCGTCAACCCTGCGTGGCAATCAAACGGCGAGCCGGATGCCGAGGGCGGGCGCCCGGCCGGGAAGACGTCGGGGGCCCGCGCGGTCAGGCCGGCTTTGCCCGGAGCATCTCTTCGGCGTGCGCCGGGCACACGGCCGTGGGCCAGACCGGGCCGAGATCGGACAGTTCGCACTCGAGGCACTCGACCTCGAGCCGCAGCGCGGCACCGCCCGAGAAGATCAAGGTCACCGTGCCGCCGGGCGGGTCATTCTCGGCGAATTCGACCGCGAGCAGATTGAGCACGAGATTCTTGTCGGACGAGCAGACGTTCCGGCATTTGACGGCGCTGACGCGGTCGAACCGCAAGGCAGAGCGGCGGCGCTGGTAACCGGGCGTGGCGTATGCGGCGCCTTCCCAGTCGAAGCGATTGAGCGCGACGACGAACCGCCTTTCCGTCGGCCGCCACAGGACATCGGAGACCTTCACGACCGCGTCCTGCAGATGGGTCGAAATCACCTCGAGATCGTCCCGGTCGAGAGCGATGAGCTTGAGCGGATCCATGGGACACACCCGCAACGGCCTGAATCGGATGGGCAATAGTTATGAAGACGGCGGCCGCGGCGCAAGACGCTCGTGATCAACAAGTCGGGTCGGACGCGGCCCGCGGCGGGGTGCCGATCCGTGCGCCACCGCGGCTGCGAGGGGACCGGCGCCCGGCCTCGGGCGGAAGAAGCGACCGCAACCGGACGCCCTCCGCCGAGCACAGCGGCCGTGCGTCCTCGCGATGCGCGCAAGGGCCGGAGGGGCCCGCCGATCCGCATTTGCGGCAAGCGAAAATCGCGGCGCCCGGCGAGGCCGGTGCGGGGCGGGACGCTCAGTGACCGGAGGAGGCTAAGTGTGCAGTCTCGCGCGCCTGCGGTGGGGTCGCGGCACAGGCCATCCTCTCGACGCCAATTGCGTAAGTCCTGTTCCCACGGCTTCGATTCAACAGGAGGACCTATGTTCGATTTTCGTGATCTGTTCCAATGGGAACGCTTTATCACGCCGTCGATCATCAAACTCTTCTACATGCTGGCGGTCGTCATCGTGGTCCTCTACGGCCTCGCCGGCATGGTGTCCTCGCTGGTGACGATGGCGGTCAACCCGTTTGCCGGACTGGTGGCGATAATCGGCAGCCTGCTCGGCGCAGTCTTCGGAATCTTTCTCGCCCGCATCCTGGCCGAGTTCGTGCTGATCGTCTTCCGCATCAATGAGCACCTCGGCGCCATCCGCCACCGCGGCGAGATGTAGGCGAGGCGCGGAATCTTCAGACAAGAGCAGCCGCGAACGGGAGCGCGGCAACCTGCCCGGCATCCTGACAGGATCCTGAGAAGCGTCGGCCGCGGACTGTCTTGACGGCTCAGGTGGCAAAGCGGAAGTGCATGACGTCGCCGTCCGCGACCACGTAGTCCTTCCCTTCGAGCCGCAGCTTCCCCGCTTCGCGCGCACCCGCCTCGCCGCCGCACGCCACGTAGTCCCCGTAGGCGATGGTCTCGGCGCGGATGAACCCGCGCTCGAAATCGGTGTGGATCACGCCGGCGGCCTGCGGCGCCCGCGTCCCGCGCGTGACGGTCCAGGCGCGCGCCTCCTTGGGGCCGACGGTGAAGTAGGTGACGAGATCGAGCAGCGCGTAACCGGCGCGGATCAGCCGGTCGAGGCCGGCCTCCTCGAGCCCCACCGCGGCGAGATAGTCGGCGCGCTCCTCGGCGGGAAGCACCGCGATCTCCGACTCGATCTTCGCCGAGATGACGACGCTGCCGGCGCCTTCCGCGCGCGCCCGCTCTTCCACCTGCCGCGAATAGCGGTTGCCGGTCGCAGCCGACGCCTCCTCGACGTTGCACACGTAGAGCACGGGCTTCGAGGTAAGCAGGCCGAGCAGACGGAACGTCTTCTCCTCCTCGGGCTTGCGCGCGAGCAGGCGCGCCGGCTTCCCCTCGCGCAGGAGTGCGAGCGCGCGCTGCACGAGATCGAGCAGTTCGCGGGATTCCTTGTCGCCGCCGCGCGCCTTCTTCTCCAGTCCGTCGACGCGCCGTTCGAGGCTGTCGAGGTCGGCAAGCATCAATTCGGTCTCGATGGTCTCGATGTCGGCGGCCGGGTCGACGCGGCCCTCGACGTGCGTGACGTCGGTGTCCTCGAAGCAGCGCACGACGTGTGCGATGGCGTCGACCTCGCGGATGTTGGCCAGGAACTGGTTGCCGAGCCCCTCGCCCTTGGAAGCGCCGCGCACCAGCCCGGCGATGTCGACGAAGGTGAGTCGCGTCGGCACCACCTGGGCCGAGCGCGCGAGCGCCGCCAGCGCCTCGAGCCGCGGGTCGGGCACCGCCACCTCGCCGACGTTCGGCTCGATGGTGCAGAATGGATAGTTCGCCGCCTGCGCGGCCGCCGTCGCGGTCAGCGCGTTGAAGAGCGTCGACTTGCCGACGTTCGGCAGACCGACGATACCGCATCTGAATCCCATGAACCGTCCCGCCTGTCTTCCGGCGCACCGTCAATCGGTGTCGTCGGAATTCTTCTCCTCGCCGAAGCCCTTCGCTTGCATGGCCAGGTGCACCTTGTTCTGGAAGGTCGCGTCCTGCCCCTTGGCCAGGAGCGCGGCGTTCTCGGCGATGATGTCGCACAGCGCCTCGACCCAGGGGCGGTCCCTCTTGGCGAAGTCGCTGAGCACGTGGATCTGCACGAACTCCTTCACGCCCGGATGGCCGACGCCGATGCGCACGCGGCGATAGTCATTGCCGATCGCGCCGGAGATCGAGCGCAGCCCGTTGTGCCCGGCGCTGCCGCCCCCGGTCTTCACCCGCACCTTTCCGGGCGGCAGGTCGATCTCGTCGTGCACCACCACCACGTCGCCGAGCGCAAGCTTGTAGAAATGCTGCGCCTCCGCCACCGCCCGGCCGGATTCGTTCATGTAGGTCTCGGGCTTGAGCAGCATCACGCGCTCGCCGCCGATCGTTCCCTCCGCGGTTGCCGCCTGAA
>CAZIGW010000053.1:0-7972 GCA_964538565.1 uncultured Hyphomicrobiales bacterium
CTGCGCGACTCCGGCGTCAAGGAGGTCGCGGTGGCGCTGCGCAAGACCTCGGCCGGCGTCAAGAAGGCGGAAGCCGAGAAGCTGACGGTCAAGGAGGTGGCGGAGGCCGCCAGATGGGCCGACGTGATGATGATGCTCACGCCGGACGAGCTGCAGGCCGACATCTACCGCGATCATCTGCACGCCAACATGAAAGAGGGGGCGGCGCTGATGTTCGCGCACGGCCTCAACGTGCATTTCAACCTGATCGAGCCGCGGCCCGATCTCGACGTCCTGATGGTCGCCCCGAAGGGCCCGGGCCACACGGTACGCTCGGAGTACCAGCGCGGCGGCGGCGTGCCGTGCCTGATCGCCGTCCACAGGGACGCCTCCGGCAACGCGCACGAGCTCGGCCTCTCCGATGCGTCGGCGATCGGCGGCGGCCGCGCCGGCATCATCGAGACGACGTTTCGCGAGGAATGCGAGACCGACCTGTTCGGCGAGCAGGTCGTGCTGTGCGGCGGGCTCGTCGAGCTGATCAAGTCGGGCTTCGAGACGCTGGTCGAGGCGGGCTACGCGCCCGAGATGGCCTACTTCGAGTGCCTGCACGAGGTGAAGCTGATCGTCGACCTCATCTACGAGGGCGGCATCGCCAACATGAACTATTCGATCTCTAACACGGCCGAATACGGCGAGTATGTCTCCGGTCCCCGCGTCATCACGTCCGAGACCAAGGCGGAGATGAAGCGCATCCTCGACGACATCCAGAGCGGCATCTTCACCCGCAACTGGATGCTGGAGAACCGCGTCAACCAGACGTCGTTCAAGGCGATGCGCGCCAAGATGGCCGGCCATCCGATCGAGCAGGTCGGCGAGAAGCTGCGCGGCATGATGCCGTGGATCAAAGCCAAGGCGCTGGTCGACAAGAGCCGGAACTGAATTGCGTATTCCCGGACGCAGGGCGCGTTGGCCGAAGGCGCAACGCGCCGCATTCCGGGTGCCGCGTGCGACGAGAAGGCGGATTATGCTTCGCCGATCCGCCCGGTGCTGACTCCTGTCCCGGCGCATCGCAGCGCGTAGCGGTGCGGTGCAGACCCGGGACCCAGGCCTCGGCTTCAAATCATGAATTTCTGGATCCCGGACTGCGGTGCATCGCGAGGCGCTGCACCGCGTCCAGGGAACGAGATTGCAGGGACGTTGAACGTCAACCTGATCCATCATTCCTAGGATCCCTTGCGCTTCTCGATCTCCTCCCATAGCCATCGCGCCGCGGCCTCGGGCGAGCCCGCGGCGCCGCCCGAAGCGGCGCGCAGATTGGCTTCGCGCATGGCGCCGACGTCGATCGCACCGATCAGAGGCTTCAGCGCGGCGGCGAGCGCCGTGTCGTTCGCTCGTTTCGGCGAGACGAGCAGGATCGCGTCATAGGGCGGGATCGCGCGTTTCGGATCGTCGAGCACGACGAGATCGTACTTGGCGATGAGCCCGTCGCTCGTATAGGCGGAGATGACGTCGACATCGCCGCCCGCAATCGCCGGATACATGAACTCCGGCTGCATCTGCCGCTGCGCGCGGAACGTGAGCCCATAGGCCTGTCGCAGCGCCGCCCACTCGGGCCGGGCGAAGAATTCATAGTCTCCGGCGATCGTGAGGTTCGGCGCCTGCGCGGCGAGATCGGCGATCGAACGGATGCCGAGCGCCGCCGCGCGGTCGCGCCGCATGGCGAGCGCATAGGCGTTCTCGAATCCCAACCCGCCGAGCATGGCGATGCCGCGCTTCTCAGACAGCCACTTTCCGACGGCCGCGAGCACCGCCTCGCGCGAGGCGCCCGCTCCGCGGTGCAGCTCGTTCGCCCAGATCGTGCCCGAATAGTCGACGTATACGTCGATCTCATTGGCCGCCAGCGCATCGAGTATCACGCTCGAGCCCAGTCCCTCGCGGCGGGTGGCCGGCAGTCCCGCCGCGCCGAGCCGCTGTTCGATCAGGGCCGCGAGCACGTATTGCTCGGTGAATGTCTTGGCGCCGATCACGTAGGTTCCGCCGGCCGGGCGCGACCAGCCCGGCGCGAGCGCCCCGATCGCGAGAGCGAGAAGTGCGAGCGCGCCCGCGGCCGTCTGTACGCGTCGGCGCCGGCCGAGCCCGTTCTCGACGAGCGCCAGAAGCTGGTCGACCACGAGCGCCAGAAGCGCGGCGGCGACGCAGCCGAACAGAACGAAGACCCAGTTCTGCGTCTGCAGCCCGGTGAAGATGTAGTTTCCGAGGCTCGTCTGTCCGATCGGCGTCGACAGCGTCGCGGTGCCGATCACCCAGACCGCGGCCGTGCGCACGCCCGCCATGATGACGGGAAGGGCGAGCGGAAGCTCGACCATGACGAGCGCCTGGCGCCGGGTCATCCCGACCCCGAGCGCCGCCTCCGCGACCGCCGGATCGATGCCGCCGAGCGCCGTCACCGTGTTGCGCAGCACCGGCAGCATGCTGTAGAGCGCGAGCGCCAGCACGGCGGGAAGAAAGCCGAGCGCCGAGAAGCCGACGCCGAACATCCGCTCGGTGAACGCCGACAGGGCCAGCAGCGTCGGATAGAACAGCGCCAGCAGCGCGAGCCCGGGAATCGTCTGCACGATGCTGGCGAGCCCGAGCAGGACGCGCCGCACCGCCGGGCGGCGGGTCGACACAAGGGCGAGCGGCAGGCTGACGATGAGACCCAGCACGAGCGCGCTGATGCTCACGCGCATGTGGCCGCCGAGATAGTCGGGCAGGCGGGCGAACGCTTCTGCGACGCGCGGATCGGCCGCGAGGCTCATTCCGGATCCTGCTCGAACAAGGCGTTGAGCCGCTCGGCCTGGCGGCGCGGCGTCTGCATCAGGTCCTGCACGTAGCCGGCATTTTCGTCGCCGTCGCCGCCGTCGTGGCTCATCAGCATGCGCGGCGTCGCGTCGGAGATCAGTCGGCCCTGGCGCATCACCGCGATGCGGTCGGCAAGCAGCACGGCCTCCAACGTGTCGTGCGTGATCATCACCGTGGTGAGGCCGATCTCCTCGTGCAGGCGGCGATAGTCGCGACCCAGCGCGTCGCGCGTCAGCGGATCGAGGGCGCCGAACGGCTCGTCCATCAGCATGATGCTCGGCCGTGCCGCGAGCGCACGCGCGACGCCGACGCGCTGGCGCTCGCCGCCCGAGAGTTCGTGCGGGAAGCGGTCGCGGTGCTGCCTGCGGTCGAGACGGACGAGGTCGATCAGCTCGTCGATGCGCGCCGCGATGCGTTGCGCGTCCCAGCGCAGCAGCTTCGGCGTCACCGCGATGTTCTCCGCGACCGTCATGTGGGGAAACAGGCCGATGCCCTGGAACACGTAGCCGATGCGCCGGCGCAGCGCGACCGGATCGCCGGCGCCGACGTCTGCGCCCTCGACCCGCACCGTTCCGGCGCTCGGGTCGGTAAGGCGGTTGACGAGGCGCAGGAGCGTGGTCTTGCCCGAGCCGGAGGGGCCGACGACGGCCAGGAACTGCCGCGCTTCGACCGCGAGCGAGACGTCGTCGAGTACCCTCGGGTGCCCGTCGCCGTACGTCTTGCTGACGCCTTCGAAGGAAATGGCGGGCTGCTGCGTCATCGCCGCAAGGATAGCAAACGGCCCGGGAGCGGTCTTGCTTTGCAGTCCCGGCGTCAAGCCGCTAGCCTTCGCCTCAAGCGAGAACAGCACGGATGCGCCGGGCGCCAGAGGGGAGACATGTCCGAGGCCGATACCGCCGTCGCCGACCGGCGCGCCCGCACGGGCGCCGAAAGCGCGGTCACGCTCTCCGCGGTCACCATTTCGTTTCGGGTGGCTGACGGCGCCTATACGGCCGTCGATCGCGCCGATCTGGCCGTCGCCGACGGCGAGTTCGTGGCCATCGTCGGGCCGACCGGATGCGGGAAGTCGACGCTTCTCAACGTGGCGGCGGGGCTCGTCGCGCCGACGGCCGGCACCGTCAGCGTCTTCGGCGCGCCGCTGTCCGGCCTCAACCGTGCGGCCGGCTACCTGTTCCAGGCCGAGGCGCTGTTTCCGTGGAAGACGGCGAGCGAGAACGTCGCGATCGGGCTCGAGATCGCCGGCCGGCCGGGCGCCGAGGCGCGGGCGCAGGCCGAGGCGTGGCTCGCGCGCGTCGGCCTCGCTCACTTCGGCAAGCGCTATCCGCACATGCTCTCGGGCGGCCAGCGCAAGCGCGTCGGCCTGGCGCAGGTGCTGATCCGCAACCCCAAGATCCTGCTGATGGACGAACCGTTCGGGCCGCTAGACGCGCAGACGCGGCAGATCATGGGAAATCTTCTGCTCGACCTGTGGAGCGCCGACCGCAAGGCGGTGCTGTTCGTGACGCACGATCTCGAGGAGGCGATCGCGCTCGCCGACCGGGTCGTCATCATGTCGGCCGGTCCGGCCGCCCGCATCATCGGCGAGTGGCGCGTGCCGCTTGCCCGTCCGCGCGACATTTCCGAGGTCAAGCTCGATCGCGCCTTCCACGATCTCCACCGCGAGATCTGGCGCGTGCTCAAGGCCGAGGTGCAGAAGGGCTATGCCCAGACCGAGGCATGAACCGACGATCAGATGATCGGGCGGATGCGTCTTGATATCGCCCCGTCGGCCGCTACACTCGCCCGGGAAAGTATGGACTACCGGAGGGAGGAAACAGAACATGATGAATGGCAGAATCGAACGGTTGGCCCTGGCGGCCGGGGTCGTGCTCGGCTCGTGGTGCCTGGGACAGGCCGCGCAGGCCGCCGATCCGTTCATCCTGACGTCTTCGGCGTTCAAGGACGGCACGCCGCTCGCGCTCAAGAATGCCGGCAACAACAAGGCCAACCCCAATTGCGTCGGCGAGAACGTCTCCCCGCCGCTCGCGTGGGCAAACCCGCCGGCCGGCACCAAGAGCTACGCGTTGCTGATGGTCGATCCGGAAGGCCGCAACGGCGCCGGGGTGATCCACTGGCTCGCCTACAACATCCCGGCTTCGGTCACCGGCTTCGCCGAGGGCGAGACCAGCAAGCCGTCACCGAAGTACACCGGCGGCAAGGGAACCGCCGGGCAGACGGTCTATCAGGGTCCCTGCACCCCGCCGGGCGCCTACCATCACTACACGTTCACGCTCGTGGCGACGGATCTCGAGCCGGGCACCCTGCAGCCGGGCCTCACCCGCGACGAGCTGCTCAAGGCGCTCGAAGGGCACGGCAAGGGGGCGACGGGCATCATCGGCCTGTTCCGCCATCCGTAACGCGGCCGGCGGACGTCGCACGGATCGCCGTTGCGCGCAACCGAGTTCACGTCCGCGGACCTCGTTCGCGGACGCGACGGCGTCGGCCGCACCGGGCCGGGCATCCGTCGAATTTCGCAGCCGCAGGGCTAGCCGAGAGCATAACGTATCGAAGGGCCGCGTGTCGAAGGGACGGCTTCTCCTCCTGCAGGTCATCGTCGCCGTCGTTGCGGTCGCGGCGTGGTACGTCGGCGCGACGGTACCGGTCTTCGGCAGGATTCTGCTGCCGCCGTTCTTCTTCTCCAATCCGGTCGACGTCGCCGGCCGCATCGTCAAATGGGCGCTCGACGGGACGATCTGGCGTCACCTGTGGGTGACGCTTTCCGAGGCGCTGCTTGCCTTCGCGATCGGCTCGCTCGGCGGCGTGCTCGTCGGCTTCTGGTTCGCGCGCAAGCCGGCCGTCGCCGCGGTGTTCGACCCCTATGTGAAGATGATCAACGCGCTGCCGCGGGTCGTGCTGGCGCCCATTTTCACGCTGTGGCTAGGCCTCGGCATCTGGTCGAAGGTGGCGCTCGGGGTCACGCTCGTGTTCTTCATCGTGTTCTTCAATGTCTACCAGGGCATCAAGGAAGTGAGCCCGACGGTGCTTGCGAATGCGCGCATGCTCGGGATGAACGAGCACCAGCTGATGCGCCACGTCTACTGGCCGTCGGCACTGTCCTGGATGTTCTCATCGCTGCACACCTCGGTCGGCTTCGCGGTGGTGGGCGCGGTGGTCGGCGAGTATCTCGGCTCGGCCGCCGGGCTCGGCTATCTGATCCAGCAGGCCGAAGGGGTGTTCGACGTCGCGGGCGTGTTCGCCGGCATGTTCGTGCTTGCCGCCTTCGTGGTGGTGATCGACTGGGGCGTGTCGCTCGTCGAGCGCCGGCTGATGGTCTGGAGGCCGATGGCCGCAGAGACGCGGGCGTGACGAGTGTTGAATACCGCCCGCCGATGGGACGTGCCTGCCAAGAGTGCGCGCGGCAGACACGCGTCAGGACGCGCCGGACACCTCGCCCCATCGGGGCGAGGGCGTCGTCTGAGCAAAGCGAAGAGGTCGGGTGAGGGGGCGTTTGGACGGCGTGGCATTGTCGCAATCGAGGGGGCCTCCTCACGAACGCCGGAGGGATGAAACCGCATCGCCCCGCGGGCGCGCCCCGCGTTTCGGGCGAGGCTAAGTGCGCCGAGCTTCGGACCGAAGTCGATGTCCGTTGTGGCGTGCCCTAGGCAGGCTGGTCCGGCTGCTCTATCGTGCCGGCAAATTGCGTTCGAGGGAGGAAATCATGATCGGGACGCTGATCCGCAGCCTGGCGATGGCCGCCGCCGCGCTGGCACTGACGACGGGCCTCGCGGCGGCCAAGGTGACGATCGCGGTCGGCGGCGCCGGGTGCCTGTGCTATCTGCCGACCGTGCTCGCCGACCAGCTCGGCGAGTTCAAGAAGGCCGGCGTCGAGGTGGAGCTCGTCAATTTCAAGGGCGGGTCGCAGGCGCTCACCGCCGTGCTCGGCGGCAGCGCCGACGTGGTGTCGGGCTATTTCGACCACTGCGTCAACCTTGCCGCCAAGCACCAGGAGCTCACGGCATTCGTGGTCTACGACCGTTACCCCGGCCTCGCGCTCGTCGTCTCGCCGCGCCACGGCGATGCGATCAAGTCGGTCAAGGATCTCGCCGGCAAGAAGGTGGGTGTGAGCGCGCCCGGCTCATCGACCGACTTCTTCCTCAAGTATCTGTTGAGCAAGAACGGCGTCGACCCGGCCTCGGTCGGCGTCATCGGCATCGGCCTCGAGGCGACCGCGGTCGCCGCCATGGAGCAGGGGCAGGTCGACGCCGCCGTGATGCTCGATCCGGCGATCACGCTGTTGCAGGGCAAGAACAAGGACCTGCGCATTCTCTCCGACACGCGCACCCAGCACGACACGCTCGCGGTGTTCGGCGGCGAATATCCGGGCGGCGCGCTCTACACGCGCAGCGACTGGATCGCCAAGCACGAGGCGGAAACGCAGGCGATGACCAACGCGATCGTCGCGACGCTCAAGTGGATCCAGGGCCACAGTGCCGAGGAGATCATGGCGAAGATGCCGGAGAACTACGTCGGCGCCGACAAAGCGCTCTATCTCGCCGCGCTCAAGAACACGATCCCGATGTACTCGCCGACCGGCCGCATGGACCCGAAGGGTGCGCAGGCGGTGCTCGCGGTGTTCAGCCAGTCGGTCCCGGAGATCGCCAAGGCGAACATCGACCTGTCGAAGACCTACACCAACAGCTATGTCGAGCGGGCGAACGCGAAGACCGGGATGAAGTGAGCCGCGCCGGAAGCGGCCCGGCCGTTGCCGTCGGCGCCGCGGCGCCTATAAAGGCCCTTTCCCGCACGCGGGAGAGGGCCTCTTCGTTTTGGGCGCACGCATGAACCTCCTCTCCATCCAGTCGCACGTCGCCTACGGGCATGTCGGCAATGCGGCCGCCGTGTTTCCGCTGCAGCGGCTCGGCTGCGAGGTGTGGCCGGTCCACACGGTTCAGTTCTCCAACCACACCGGCTATGGCGCCTGGACCGGTCGCGTGTTCGAGGCGGGCCTGATCCGCGAAGTCGTGGAGGGAATCGAGGCGCGCGGCGTGCTCGGCGCCTGCGATGGGGTGATCTCCGGCTACATGGGCTCGGCGGACATCGGCGAGGCGATCCTCGCGAGCGTCGGGAAGGTCAGGGCCGTCAACCCGCGGGCGCGCTATTGCTGCGACCCGGT
>CAZIGW010000054.1:0-8898 GCA_964538565.1 uncultured Hyphomicrobiales bacterium
TACCTCGAGCGCTTCATTCACGGCGCGATCTACGAGGCACGGCCGGACGTGCAGTCGGTCGTGCACAATCACAGCCCGAGCGTCATTCCCTTCGGCATCACCGGGCTGAAGCTCAAGCCGCTGCTGCACATGTGCGCCTCGATCGGCCACGAGGTCTCGATCTGGGACTCGCAGACGAAATTCGGCGACACCGATCTGCTCGTGTCCAGCATGGACATGGGCCGCGACCTGGCGAAATTCCTCGGCCCCGGCCGCACCGCCTTGATGCGCGGACACGGAGCCGTCGTGGTCGGCCAGACCATCCGGCAGGCCGTCTGGACCGCCATCTATCTCGAGCTCAACGCCAAGCTGCAGCGCGAAGCCATGGCGATGGGAACGATCAAATTCCTCACGGCCGGCGAGGTCGACACGGTGATCGCCCGCACCGGCCCCTATTCCTTCAATCGGGCCTGGGAGAACTGGTGCCGCCGCGCCGGTCGAGACATGCAGCCGGAACCGGCCGCGTGAAATTTGTGTTTTGCTGATGGGATGGCGTAATCGGCCCCGGGCCGGCTTCCGACCGCGACATTCGACCGCACGAGCGGCGCGTGTCCGGGCTCGCGCCGTCGCCGGACATTGAAACCGGCGGCGGCCGGCACACATCAGATGCGGGCGGGAGTTTTCGACGCGGCGCGTGGCGGCACATCGGAGCCGCCGAAATGCGCCGTGTCGCCGTCGTTCAGGACAGTCCGATGGCTGGGTTTGATCATCGCAAGTCATCCGCCGCCGCGCGCTCCTCGACGCTGCTGGTCGTCGCCGCAGTGCTCGCGCTTGCGACCGCCGGGGTCGCCTTGCACGATTGGCGCTGGAGTGTCGCGCCGCAGCAGGACTCGCGGCAGGTGCAGCTGCAGACGGCGGAGCGCGCGTTCCGGAACGGCGACAATCAGACGGCGTTCGCGGCCTTTTCCAAGCTCGCCAATTCCAATGACGCGACCGCGCAATACTGGCTCGGCCACATGACCGAGCTCGGGCTCGGAACCCCGCAGGACACCACGAAAGCCATCGCACTCTACCGCAAGGCCGCAGCACAGAACTACGTGCCGGCGGAACTTCATCTCGGCGAACTCTATCTGAACGGCAACCGCGTGGCCCCGGACTACGGGCGCGCCAGGAACTATCTCGAACGCGCGGCCTACCAGGGCAATGCGCGCGCGGCCAAATTGCTCGGTCAGATGTATCAGCGCGGGATCGGAACCAACCCCGATCCGATCGAGGCATACGCGTGGTCGGAGGTCGCCGCCCTCGAAGGGGATGTCGCGGCCCGCTCCGAACGCGACGCCTCGCTGAGCGACCTGACCGCCGACGCGCAGAAAAAGGCGGTCGCGCGGGCGCAGGACATCCTGCACGAGGTGCGGCGCGAGTCGAAGCCCCCGGCGGCTCCGCCCGGCAGTCCGCCCGGCCCTGGAGATTCGCAATCGGCCAAGACCGCCGCGCCCGCGGCCGCCCCGCCGTGGTCGAAAGCCGTATTCAGCCTCCGATCCACACACTCCGACGAACCGGTGCGCCGCGGGCTCGAATTGATGTGACGCGGCCCGCCGCCGGCCGGCGCTATCACCTCGCGTTGGTGCCGGTACGCGCCTGTGTCGCGCCAAGCCCATCGCCGACATAGCCGTCGGTCAGCGTCTTCAGGAACGCGACCACGTCGGCAATTTCACTCTCCGAGAGCGCCGGCGGATCACCGGGCCTGCGGTCGAACGGTGGTTCGACGTTCACGTTGGCGCGATACTGCGCCGGCAGATCGTCGTACTTACGCATGCTGCCGTCCGGCGCGCGCGGGTACCATCTCTCGGGATTTGTCTCGCGTTCCGCGTAGAACGCCACGACGCGCGCGAGGCTGTCGAAGACGCCGTTGTGAAAGAACGTCTTGCGCAGAGCGACGTTGCGCAGCGACGGCGTTCTGAACAGGCCACAGTATTCGGGACGTTCCGACAGGTCGGTGCGGAAGGGGCCACACAGACCGAGATCGAAATAGGCGGGATCGCCGTTGGCGGGAATCTTCGGATTGCGCGGCACGCCGAGCGCGACGAAACCGAAATCGGTGAACTGCGGCGGCGTGCCGTCGGCCGCCGGTGTGCTGACGTGGCATCGGGCGCAGTCGCCCTTGGCCGGGTCATTGAACAGCGCGAGCCCCCTTGCCTCCTGCGGCGTGAGCTGCGCCCGTCCGGCCAGGTAGGCGTCGTACTTGCTGCTGTAGGGATAGAACTCGGCCGCGTCCTGCTCGTAGGTTTCGAGCGCCTCGAGCACGCCGCGGAACGCGATGTCGTCATTCTCGAGGGCCTCCGCACCGAACAATCGTCGCAGCGTCTCGCCGTAGCCGGCCCGGCGAACGCGCGCCACGGCGGCGGCCACGCTCTCGTTCGCCATTTCGAAGGGAGACAAGAGCGGGATGCGCGCCTGGTCCCTCCCCCGGTCGACGCGGCCGTCCCAGGTCAGCCCTCCCGTCGGCCCGTTGTCGACGCTTTCGTCGCCCTCGTCTTCCGACTCGAAATAATGCTCGGTGAAGTGCGGCACGGCCTGGAGATATTTCAGCGACGGCACGGCGCGCCGGCCCGCGTCCTGCATCGACGCGCCGCCGAGCGCGACGGACTCCGCTCCGGCCGGCCCGAAGGCATGCGCCGGATCGTGACAGGACGCGCACGCCAGTCGTCCGGAGGCGGAAAGCGCCGGGTCGTTGAACAGCCTGCGGCCAAGCGCCGTGAGATCGGCGACGCGCCGATAGACATCGGCGCGCGACATGCCGGCCGCCGCCGTCGCGCCGCGTGGATCCTTCGGCGGCGCATTTCCCTCGCCCAATCCATTCGTCTGCGCGAGGAGCAGAAGGCACAGGACAAGGGCAAGCCGGCGAACAAGCATCGCGCGCAATCTGCTGATCCGACCGGGCGGAGGCCCGGCTCAACGACGCTTTATACGAGGACCGGAAGCGCGGTCCAATGCCGTTCGCGGAGGGTCAATCCCCAGGCCTTCACAGAGGCGACATGAAACTCCGGTAGCGGTAGGCTGGCGACAGGACCGAACAGGATCACTGTGTTGGGAAGCGACTTTTGGCGGGGCATTCGATGAAATATCGTTTTCTGATCACGGCCGCAGTGGTTTTCCAGAGCGCGGGCGCCTACGCGCAACCGGCGAACAATCCGCTCGCCAGCATCGAAACCCTCGTCGTCATCTACGCCGAGAACCGCAGCTTCGATAATCTCTACGGCTCGTTCCCGGGCGCCAACGGCCTGCAGAACGTCGCGCCGGAAAGCGCCCTGCAGCGCGACCGCGACGGATCGGTTCTGAAGGAACTGCCCCCGGTGTGGGGCGGGCTCACCGCGAAGGGCGCGACGCCGGTCGTGAGCGAGGCGCAGACGGCGCACCTGCCCAACAAGCCGTTCGCCATCGACGATCCGAACGGGTTCAACATCCCGATCGGCGTCGTCACCCACGATCTCTGGCACCGCTTCTATCAGAACCAGATGCAGATCGCCGGCGGCAGGAACGATCGCTTCGTCGCCTGGGCGGACGCCGGCGGACTGGTGATGGGCCATTACGACGTGGGCCCAAAGCTGCCGTTGTGGAGCATCGCGCGGCAGTACACGCTCGCGGACAACTTCTTCATGGGCGCGTTCGGCGGGTCCTTCCTCAACCACTTCTGGCTGGTCTGCGCCTGCACGCCGGTCTATCCGCACGCCGATGCAAGTCCGGCGAAGCCGTCGATCGCCGCCGTCGAGGATGACGGCGTGACCCTCAAGGTCGCGGCCAACTCGCCGAAATCCGCCCTCGACGGCGTGCCGAAGTTCGTCGAGGATGGCAACCTCACCCCGGACTTCTACGCCGTGAACACGATGCAGCCGCCCTACCAGCCGAGCGCCGTCAAGCCCGCGCCGGAGGGCAACGCCGCCTACGCCAACCCCAACGAGCCGACGACGTTGCCGCCGCAGACGCAGAAGCACATCGGCGATCTCCTGAGCCAGAAAGGGATCGGCTGGGCCTGGTATGCCGGCGCCTGGCAGCACACCCTGGAGCACGGGAACGCGAAGCCCGTTCCCAACTTCCAGTTCCATCACCAGCCGTTCAACTATTTCGCCGACATGGCGCCCGGCACCCCGGCGCGCGCCGAGCATCTGCGCGACGGTGGCATGGGCGGCGCGGAATTCATCAAGGCGATCGATTCCGGATCGCTGCCGCCCGTCACGTTCTACAAGCCGCAGGGCAATCTCAACGAGCACGCCGGATATGCCGACGTGCTCGCCGGCGACGAGCACATCGCCGACATCATCGCGCACCTGCAGAAAGGACCGCAGTGGTCGCACATGCTGGTCGTCGTCACCTACGACGAGAACGGCGGGTTCTGGGATCACGTCGCGCCGCCGAAAGCCGACCGCTGGGGACCCGGATCGCGCATTCCCACGCTGATCGTGTCGCCTTACGCCAAGAAGGGCTTCGTGGACCACACCGCTTACGACACGACGTCGATCCTGCGCTTCATCTCCAGACGATGGGAACTGCCGCTCCTGCCCGGCATCGAGGCGCGCGACCGGGCGCTCGCCGCCAACGGCCATCCGCCCATGGGCGACCTCACCAACGCGCTGGAACTGCCGCGCTGAAGTTGCGACGCGGGCGGAACAACCAGTTGCGCCGCCGGAGCTGCCGGCGCCCGGGGCACGATTCTCGCCTCTGTTTGGTGGCAGGCCACCGACTTACCGATGATTAATTTTCCGGCCATTCCATTGTAAGCGGCCATCTCCATGTTGAGTGGATGGACGGGCCCCGTGAACGCCTGCGCGGGCCGGAACCACCATGGAGGTAACAATGGCATCAAATCCCATTCCGAGCCGGAAGAGTCTCGCGCTGCGCCGCCTGGCCCTTCTGGCATCCGTCGCCGGACTCGGCGGCGCATTGATGTTGGGCGGGCCGAGCCCGCTGCCCGATCCGCACGTCCCTGCTTTCGTCGCTCAGGCCCGCGCGGCCGAGAGCAGCCGGCCGGCGAGTTTTGCCGACGTCGTGCAGAAGGTGAAGCCCGCCGTCATTTCCGTCAGGGTGAAATTGGACAACCAGGGCTCGGCGAGCGACTCCAGCGAACCGATGGAGAAGTTCTTCCGTCAATTCGGCATGCCCCAAGCGCCCACGCATCGTTTCACGCTGGCACAGGGCTCGGGTTTCTTCATTTCCGCCGATGGTTACGCCGTGACCAACAATCACGTGGTGGAACACGCGAAATCCGTCGAGATCACGACCGACGACGGAAAGAACTACACCGCCAAGGTGGTCGGCACCGACCCGAAGACCGACGTCGCCCTGCTCAAGGTCGAGGGCCGCAGCGATTTTCCCTTCGTCAATTTCGCCGGGACCGAGCCGCGGGTCGGCGATTGGGTGATCGCCGTCGGCAATCCCTTCGGGCTCGGCGGGACGGTGACCGCCGGAATCGTGTCGGCGCGCGGACGCGACATCGGCGCAAGCCCCTACGACGACTTCATCCAGATCGATGCGCCGGTGAACAAGGGCAATTCGGGCGGTCCCGCGTTCAACGAAAGCGGTGACGTGGTTGGCGTGACGACCGCCATCTACTCGCCCTCGGGCGGATCGGTCGGCATCGGCTTCGCCATTCCGGCGGAGACGGTGAAGACCGTCGTCGCGCAGCTCAAGGAGAGCGGAACGGTGACCCGCGGCTGGATCGGAGTCCAGATCCAGACCGTCACGCCCGACATTGCCGACAGCCTCGGCCTGAAGAAGACGGAAGGCGCCCTGGTGGCGGAGCCGCAGCCCGATGGACCGGCCGCAAAGGCCGGCATCCAGGCCGGCGACGTGATCACCGCCGTCGACGGTCAGCCGGTCAAGGACTCGCGCGACCTGGCGAAGAAGATCGCCGCCATGAAGCCCGGAAGCAGCGCCAGCATCGCACTGATCCGCGACGGCTCGGAAAAGACCGTGTCGGTCACGCTGGAGAAAATGTCCAACCAGCAGGCCAAGGCCGATGAACGGCAAATTCCGCAATCCGAACCCCCGGCGCCGCTCGGGCTCACGCTCGCCCCCGCAAGCCGCGTGGCCGGAGCCGGCGACCAGGGCGTCGTGGTCGTCAACGTCAACCCTGACGGACCGGCCGCCGCCATGGGATTCCGCTCCGGTGACGTGATCCTCGAGGTCGGCAACAAGGCTGTGAACCGCCCCGAGCAGGTCCGCGAAGCCATCCGGTCGGCGCGCCAGTCCGGCAAGCAGCACGTGCTGATGCGCGTCAAATCGGATCAAGGCACCCGGTTCGTGGCTCTGCCGCTCAAGCAGGGCTGACGGGCAGCGCATCTCTCGGCCGATGTCCGGGGATACGACGCTCCGGATATCGGCCGCTCAGCGATCGAGCAGCGCCGGAATCTTCTGCGCGAAGCCGGCGAGAAATCCCGCGCAACCGGCGACCGCGACGATCGCCCAGCGCGCGCCCTTGGCCTGCAGCAGCACGGCGTGCATCTCGTCGACCTTGCCGCGCATTTCCCGCACGTCGTCCTCGATGTTCTTGACCTTCTCCTCGAGCGCGGCGAGACGCTCCCCTCGCTGTGCATTCATGAGCGCGCCGTGAACAGCCGTGCGGCCTTCTCGAACGGCCGCGCAATGATGATCGACAGCAGGATGTACTGCTCGTAGCCGTCATATGGCGCCGGCAGCGCCGGAATCGCCCAATGAAAGCGGAAGGTGCTGTCGAGCACGATGGCGGCGAAATGGACGAGGCACACGTAGAACGCCAGCGGACGCATCCACCTGGTCACCCACCAGCCGCCGTCGGCCGCCAGCAGCTGCGCCTGGAGCCTGCGCGCCTCGACTTCCGCGTTGGCGCGCGCGAGCGCGAGCTGTACGTCGCCGCCGACCTCCGCCTGGTGGGCGGCAAGGCGATCGTTCGCCTTCTGCTGCAGATAGCCGGCGACCGCCGTGACGACGCGATTGAACGCGTCGCCGCCAAACCAGCCGAGGAACTTGAAGATCAGTCCGCCCCACATCAGCCGCTCTCCTTCTGACCGACCGGGCCGGTCGTCACCAGCCGCAGCACCCCGAACGCGATGGCGAGGACGACCATCACGGCCCCGACGCCCTTGGCTGGAACCAGCGCCTCGACCAGCGGCCGCAAGTCGATGCCATCGAGCACGTCGAGCAGGCCGACGAGCCCGCTGACGAGCGCAAGCGCGATCGTGCGCCAGCCTTTGAGCGTCCTGCGCAGCCGCTCAATCACGTCCGCCTCCGAGGATCTTCGCCTCGAGCGCCGCCGCGCGGTTGCGCAGCGCCGCGGCCTCGGCCCGCGCGCCGTTGAGGATTTCTCTCGCCTTGGGCCACGAGCAGATCGCCGCGACGTAGCCGGCCGCGAAGATCACCGCGATGAGAATCGCATTCATGTTCTCTCCTCTGCTTTGATGTCCGGAACAGGGACGAGACCGGGCGACGGCGCCTCCTGCCGGGCGCGGCGCCGGCGAGCGAGAAGCGCCAGGATTCCGGCAGCCGCGGCGACGGTCGCCACGAAAACGGCCAGGAGGGCGAGCGGCGGCATGCCGACGGCGTGCGCTGAGGCGGCAGCGCCCGCTGCCGCGCCCGCCGCGACCACGATGGCGGGCTTCGCGGATTTCGCGGCGTCCACGACGCCTTTGGCGGGCGCATGCGAGGCGCTCGGTGCCCGCGGCGCCAAGGGCGCGGAGAGCGCGGACGACGCCGCCAGTGCAAGCGAGAACGCCTTCACCTCCGCGACGCGCCGCGACCACCCGGCGCCGAACACGGGCCAGGTGCGAAGCGAGCGAAGGAAGCTCAGACGCTCGTCGTTGATCGCCACGATGACGGCGCGGGGCTCGCGTTTGGCGAGCTCCCGGAGCACGTCGTCGGTCACGCGGCCAGCGTCGTCCCGCAACCCGAGCAGCCGTCGGAGAACCTTGCCTGATCGTCCGATGCCGGAATTGACGCCGTAGTCGAAGACGGTCGCGTCGACGCCGGCCGGCAACTCGTCGCAGCGCAACGCCGCCCAGTATTTGTTCCGATAGATCTCCTTGGCCACTTCGACCCGCATTGCCCTTACGTCATCTGCGGTCGCATCGGCTTTGACGTACCGCCGGTAGTCGCCGATAGTGATGCCGAAGTTGGTCGGACCGCCCGGATCCGCGGGATGATTGCTGTAGCCGCCTTCGTGCACGAGCAGGCGGCGCAGGCACTCGTCGTAGCTGGACGCGGCCATCGGGACCCTCAACAAAAAAGGCCGCCCGGAGCGGCGGCGGCGTGGGAGCACAGTTCGACGATGGTGAAATTGACTATCAAGCGACTGGCATTTGCGCTTGCTCAGCGGAACATATTTGTTGCATGGGCTATGAACGTCGCGGCATACAATTTTTCTGCACTTGCATATCTTCCTTCGCGATACAAAGATGGATCAAAACGTTATTCCGATTCAGAAAACCAGATCGGCACAGACCCCGCGGCGGCGGACCACAATGACCTTGGACTCAATTTCTTTACGCGTCTCGTTCTTGAGCATCGTTACGATTTTGTAATTGAATTGGGCGCATTCAATCTCGCTCGTAGCACAAGACTCTCCAAGTTATTTCCGGACGTTCGAGTTTACGCCTTGGACGTGACGAAGGACTTTGTTATTGAGCGCACACTCAATGGAGTCACAGTCGGACCAAATAACATTGATCATGTCCGCCGGATCGCAGAAAACAAAGCTGAACGCGGCCTGATATGCGCTCACGGAACGCTGTGCTATTACACCACCAACGACCTCGAACAGTTATTCCGAACCGCCTTTGATCTCGGATTTGACCTCGCATTTTCAGAGCCGAACACAATCGGAGAAGGTTCATTAGACAAGTCACACCAGCGCAGTCATATCAGTTGGTACCATCCCTACCTTAGCACGTT
>CAZIGW010000055.1:0-66258 GCA_964538565.1 uncultured Hyphomicrobiales bacterium
GGGCTTGACGTCTCTCCTCGTGCTGCTCGCTTCGGCGCACGCGCAGGACAAGGGCACGCTCGATCCGAAGCCGCTGCCGCCGCTCGCCCATCCGGACGACCCCAAGACGCCGGCGAGGGAGCTGTTCGGACGCAAGGCCACGCCCGCGCACATGCACCCGAGTTCGATCGGCTTCTACGCGCACGGCTGCCTGGCCGGCGCCGAGGCGCTGCCGATCAACGGTGATGCCTGGCAGGTCATGCGGCTCTCGCGCAACCGCAACTGGGGCCATCCGGACCTCATCCGCTTCCTCGAACGCCTGGCGGAAAGGGCGCGCAAGACCGCTGGGTGGACGGGCCTGCTGATCGGCGACATGTCGCAGCCGCGCGGCGGCCCGATGCTCACCGGTCACGCCAGCCACCAGGTCGGGCTCGACGCCGACATCTGGCTCACGCCGATGCCCAACCACGAACTGACCCGCGCCGAGCGCGAAGACATGTCGGCGACCGACGTGGTGGCGAAGGACCGTCGCGACGTCGATCCGCACGTGTGGACGCCCGAGCATGCGGCGCTCATCAAGCTCGCCGCGGAGGATCCGGTCGTCGAGCGCATCTTCGTCAACGCCGCGATCAAGAAGGCGCTGTGCCGGGCGGCCGGCGACGACCGAGCCTGGCTGCACAAGGGGCGGCCGTTCGGGGGCCACGACTATCATTTCCACGTGCGCATCCGCTGCCCGGCGGACAGCGCGGAGTGCAAGCATCAGGATCCGGTCCCGGCGGGCGACGGCTGCGGCAAGGAGCTCGACTGGTGGTTCCGGGACGCCGTCCTCCACCCCCCGCCCCCGAAGGTGCCGCCGAAGCCGAAGCGGGCGCTGACCATGAAGGATCTGCCCAAGGCCTGCCGGCAGGTGCTGCGCGCACCCGGATGAGCGCTCGGGACGAGTGAGCCTGCCACGTCAGAACACGTCAGAACACGATGCTGATGATCGCCGACACCACGATGGCCAGCACGATCGCGCAGCCGATCACCGCCAGCAGGTAGACGCCGTTCTTGTCCTTGGGCGATTTCATCAGGACCGGGAGCCCCTTCCACAACAGATAGATTCCGTAGAAGCCGAGCAGCGTCAGAATCCGAAGGCCGGGGATCAGCAGGAAGATGCCGGCGAGCCAGCCCGGCGTATAGGAATAGACCGCGAGCTTGAGCGCGTTGTCGAAATTCTTCTTGCCCGCGAAGGTCGGCGCCAGCATGTCGATGATCATGGCCATCACGTAGACGACCACGAAGGTCAGCAGGTACTCGACGATCGCGTGCGCCAGACCGGAGCCGACGGACAGGCGCACCGTGCCGACGATCGGCGCCGAAACCCCGATGATGGACAGCCCGATGAAGCGCGCCACCGCCGGGATCGCCGCGAGAATCGCCACGTAGTTGGTGAACAGGAACGCCGGATCGCCTGGTTCGCGCTCGATTGCCCGCCATTCGGTTTGCGGCGTCAGCAGGATTGATTTCACGCGCTCGACCACATTCATCCCAGCCTCCCAGTCGTGCGGCCGCATTGGCCTCCGTGGTCCGGAGGGCGAGCGATTTGTGGTGTTTTCGTTGAGCCGCCTCCCCCCGCGACATGTTGGCGCATCATCCGGACGCGATCAACGCCTTTGCGTCCTCGCGGATCATCGCTGCACCCTTTTCTGCGATCATGATGGTCGGCGAATTGGTGTTGCCGGAGGTGATCGTCGGCATCACCGAGGCATCGACCACCCGCAGCCGATCAAGACCGATGACGCGCAGGCGCTCGTCGACGACGGCGAGCGGATCGCTCGCAAGCCCCATCTTGGCGGTGCCGACGGGATGAAAGATCGTCGTGCCGATGTCGCCGGCGGCGCGCGCGAGCGCAGCGTCATCGCCGTCCGGGGCGGTGTCACGGCCCGGCAGGACCTCGCGCGGCGCGAAGGGCGCGAGCGACGGCTGGGCGGCGATGCGCCGGGCGACGCGGATCGAGTCGGCCGCCACCTGGCGGTCCTCCCCGGTCGAGAGATAGCGCGGCTGGATGCGCGGGGGATCCGCCGGGTCGGGCGAGCGCAGACGAACGTGGCCGCGGCTCGTCGGCTGCAGATTGCAGACGCTCGCCGTGAACGCCGGGAAACGGTGCAGCGGATCGCCGAACTTGTCCAGCGACAACGGCTGGATGTGGAACTGGATATTGGCGCGCGCCCGCGACGGATCGGACCTTGTGAACAGGCCGAGCTGCGACGGCGCCATGGTCAAGGGGCCGCGGCGGAACAGGAGGTAGTTGAGGCCCATCCCGGCGCGCCCGCGCCAGGAATGATAGACCTCGTTCAAGGTGCGCACACCGCTCACGCGGTAGATCATGCGCAGCTGTAGGTGATCCTGCAGATTTTCGCCGACGCCCGCCCGTTCCAGCACCACCGGAATGCCGAATCCCTGCAGTTGCGCGCCCGGCCCGACGCCGGAGAGCAGCAGCAGCTGCGTCGAGCCGATCGATCCGGCCGCCAGGATCACTTCGCCGCGGCAGCGCGCGCTGCGCGTAACGCCCGCCCGACGCCAGCGCACGCCGGTTGCGCGCTTTCCCGCGAACGTGACGCCCTCGACAAGACAACCCGTTTCGAGCCGCAGGTTCGGCCGCCGCAGCACCGGCTTGAGAAACCCGCGCGCCGCCGACCAGCGCCGGCCGCGCTTCTGGTTGACGTGGAAATAGCTCGAGCCTTCGTTGTCGCCGGTGTTGAAGTCCGCGATCGGCGCGACGCCGGCTTCGGCGGCGGCGGCCCGGTAGGCGTCGAGGATGTCCCAGCGCAGGCGCGGCGGCTCGATGCGCCATTCGCCGCCGACCGCGTGGTGCTCGCCGGCCCCGAGGAAATGATCCTCGTGCCGCTTGAAATAGGGCAGCACGTCGTCCCAGCCCCACCCGGTCAACCCGAGCTGGCGCCAATGATCGTAGTCGGCCGCCTGGCCGCGCATGTAGATCATGGCGTTGATCGCCGAGCATCCGCCGATGACCTTGCCGCGCGGATAGTTGAGGCTGCGTCCGTTGAGCCCCGGTTCCGGCTCGGTGCGAAAGCACCAGTCGGAACGCGGATTGCCGATGGCGAACAGATAGCCGACCGGGATGTGGAACCAGATCCAGTTGTCGCGCCCGCCGGCTTCGAGCACCAGCACGCGCGCGTTTGGATCGGCCGAGAGACGGTTGGCGAGCGCGCAGCCCGCCGAGCCGGCC
This sequence comes from uncultured Hyphomicrobiales bacterium, assembly GCA_964538565.1. Classification (GTDB taxonomy): domain Bacteria; phylum Pseudomonadota; class Alphaproteobacteria; order Rhizobiales; family Xanthobacteraceae; genus CAYVBN01. The sequence continues at coordinate 3,212 of CAZIGW010000055.1, forward strand.
CCCACCACGATGTAGTCGTATTCACCCTCGATCTGTCCCGGTCCGTCCATGGTCGCATGCCTGCTGGAGGGCCGCAGTCTGCGGCTCGCGGGCGAGCCTGGCAATGCCCCCGCGTCTTCGGTGCGTGCCGGCCGCGCATTTGACCGGCGGCGCAAGCTTGCTAGGATGGGGCTGCGACATGTGGGGTGCCGTAAGCGCCCCGTCTGGTCGCCGCGAGCGATCGATTCGCGGCCGTCGCGTCATCCGGGATTGTTGGAACCTGCGGATGGGCCGCGCCTGCACGGCGCCGGCGCATCCCGACGCGTGGAGATCTCCTGATGCGCGCACTCGTTTCCGCGGTGCTTGCCGCCGCCCTTGTGGTCTGTACGGCCGGTGGCACGCCGGGTGTGACCGCCGACCGGCCGTTGCTGATCTTCGCCGCCGCTTCGATGAAGAACGCGGTCGACGATGTCGACGCGGCCTTCACCAAGAAGACCGGCCTCAAGGTCGTGGCCAGCTACGCGGCAAGCTCGGCCCTGATGAAGCAGATCGAGCAGGGCGCGCCCGCCGACGTCTTCGCCTCGGCCGACCTCGACTGGATGGACTACGGCTCGCAGCACAAGCTGGTGCAAGACGACACGCGCACCAACCTGCTCGGCAACCGGCTGGTGCTGATCGCGCCGAAGAGTTCATCGCTCGGAACCGTCGCGATCGGGCCCGGAGTCGATCTCGCCGGGCTCGCCGGCGACGGCCGGATCGCGACCGGGGACGTGCGCGCCGTACCGGTCTGCAAGTACGCCAAGGCGGCGCTCGAAGCGCTCGGCGTCTGGTCGAAGGCGCAGACGAAGCTCGCGATGGCGGAAAACGTGCGCGCCGCGCTGACGCTCGTCGCGCGCGGCGAGGCGACGCTCGGCATCGTGTACGAGACCGACGCCAAGGTGGAGCCGAACGTGAAGATTGTGGGCGTCTTTCCCGACAACTCGCATCCGCCGATCATCTACCCGGTGGCGCTGACCGCGAGCGCGAAACCGGAGGCCCGCCGGTACCTCGAATTTCTCCGCTCGCAGGCCGCCAAGACGATCTTCGAGAAGTACGGCTTTTCCGTCCTGCTGCGGCCGACGTCATGACCGGACGTCCGTCGAAGGGTCCTGATGCGGAGCTGCCTCGTGTTGCGCAGCCGGCGATATGATCGGCTTGCTCGGATCGGCCACGCGCGCTGCGTGCGCCCTCGCCCCGGCGGGGAGAGGGCCTGCGCCTCACCCGGCTCGCTGCGCTCGCCGACCTCTCCCAACGGGAGAGGTGATTCCCCGCGGCTGCATCCCGTCGTCACAGCAGGCGACTGCGCCTCGGAAGGGTGACGGCGGCCGTGCTCGAACTCTCTCCGGACGAATGGACCGCTCTGCAGCTGTCGCTGCGGATCGCGCTCGTCGCCACCGCCAGCGCGCTGCCGTTCGGCATCGCCGTCGCGTGGCTGCTCGCGCGCAAGTCCTTCTGGGGCAAGTCGCTGCTCGACGGGCTCGTGCATCTGCCGCTCGTTCTGCCGCCCGTCGTCACCGGCTATCTGCTGCTCGTCGTGTTCGGCCGCAAGGCGCCGGTCGGCGCGTTCCTCGCCGACACGTTCGGCATCGTGTTCTCGTTCCGCTGGACCGGAGCGGCGCTCGCCTGCGGCGTCATGGGTTTCCCGCTGCTGGTGCGCGCCGTACGGCTGTCGATCGAGGCGATCGACCGCAAGCTCGAAGGCGCGGCGGCGACGCTCGGCGCGAACCGCTTCTGGGTCTTCGCGACCGTCACGCTGCCGCTCGCGCTGCCCGGGATCATCGCCGGAATCGTGCTGTGCTTCGCCAAGGCGCTCGGCGAGTTCGGCGCCACCATCACGTTCGTGTCCAACATTCCGGGCGAGACGCAGACGCTGTCGGCCGCGATCTACACCTACACGCAGGTGCCGGCCGGCGACGCGGCGGCGCTGCGCCTCGTGCTGGTGGCGATCGCGCTCTCGATGCTCGCGCTCGTCGCCTCCGAATGGCTGGCGCGGCGCGCCGGCGCGCGCATCCATGGAGAATAGGATGCTCGAGGTCGACGTCGAAAAACGCCTCGGCGACTTCGCCCTGACCGCCAAGTTCGCGACGAAGGGCGGCGTCACCGCGCTGTTCGGCCCGTCGGGCGCCGGCAAGTCGACGATCGTCAATCTGGTCGCCGGCCTGCTCACGCCGGAGCGCGGCCGCATCGTGCTCGGCGACACGGTGCTGTTCGACGGAGCGGTGAAGATCAACGTGCCGCCGTACCGACGCCGCATCGGCTGCGTCTTCCAGGAGGGACGGCTGTTTCCCCACCTGTCGGTGCGCCGCAACCTCGACTACGGCCGGTTCATGTGCGGACTTGCGCGCGACGAACAGGTCGAGCGTCACGTCATCGGGCTTCTCGACATCGGCCATCTCCTGGACCGCCGGCCGGGCCGGCTCTCGGGCGGCGAACGCCAGCGCGTCGCCATCGGGCGTGCGCTTCTGATGCGTCCGCGCCTCCTGCTGCTCGACGAGCCGCTCGCGTCGCTCGATGCGGCGCGCAAGCGCGAGATCCTGCCCTACCTGCTGCGGTTGCGCGACGAGGGCGGCGTGCCGATGATCTACGTCAGCCACGAGCCGGCAGAAGTGAAGCGCATCGCCACCGCGGTCGTCCGCGTCGAGGACGGGCGCGTCGTGGCGACCGGCGGCCTCGACCTGCTTCAAGCCGCGACCGCCGACATGCTGGCATAGCCTGTCGCCGAACGTCGTTCCCGCGCCCGAAGCCCAGGTCGGCACCATGTTCCCGCCCGAACGCATCGTCTGCCTGACTGAAGAGACCGTCGAAACGCTCTATCTCCTCGGCGAGGAGCGGCGGATCGTCGGCGTCTCCGGCTATGCGGTGCGTCCCGCGCGGGTGCGGCGCGAGAAGCCGCGCGTCTGCGCCTTCATCACGGCGGACTTCGAGAAGATCCTGGCGCTCGCGCCCGATCTGGTGCTGACGTTCTCCGATCTGCAGGCCGACATCGTCGCCGAGCTCATCCGCCGTGGCGTCGCGGTGCACGCGTTCAACCAGCGCACGCTCCCCGGCATCTTCGCGATGATCCGCACGCTCGGCGCGCTCGTCGGCGCGCCCGGGAAGGCGCAGGCGCTCGCCGCGTCGCTCGAATCCCGCCTTGCCGACGTGCGCCGGCGCGCTGCGCTGCGATCGCCGCGTCCGCGAATCTATTTCGAGGAATGGGACGAGCCGATGATCTCGGGCATCGGCTGGGTGTCGGAGCTCGTCGAGGCGGCCGGCGGGATCGACGTGTTCGCGGGGCTCGCCGGGCGTAAGAGCGCGAGCGAGCGCATCGTCACCCCCGAGGAGGTGATCGCCGCGCGGCCCGACATCATCATCGGCTCGTGGTGCGGCAAGAAGTTCGTGCCGCCGAAGGTCGCGGCGCGGCCGGGCTTCGCACAGGTGCCGGCCGTGCGCGAGGGCTGGCTGCGGGAGATCAAATCGCCGCTGATCCTGCAGCCGGGTCCGGCCGCATTGACCGACGGTCTCGACCAGCTCGTGCGCATCATCGAGGACTGGCACGCGGCCGCAGAGGCGAGCGATCAGCGGCGCGGCGCCGGCTGATCCGGCAGCGCCGCCATGACGCCTCCGAGATATTCGAGCGCCGCGACCGCGGCCGGCCCGCCGCACAGCGTATAGCGCGTCGGCAGCGCGATCCGGCGCTGCTGAGGATAAAGCGCCTTGAGCGCCGGATGCGTGAAGAGAAGCGCGCCCTGGTCCTCCGTCTCCGACGGCGGATCCTTGAAGAACATCAGGTCGGGGTCGAGCAGCAGCAGGCGTTCGAGCGAGACATATCCGCCGTTGCCGCCGGGACTGCCGGGCGGCGGATGCAGCCCCGCCTCCGCCAGCACGGCTGCCGCGAGGCTCGCGGTCCCGGCGGTGAAGCCGCCGCGCTCGACGACGAGCGCCGTCGAAAAGGCCGGCCGCCGCAGCGCCGCGAGCCGGGCGCGCGCCCGATCGAGCCGGCCGACCAGCGCCTCGCCCCGATCCGGGTGACCGAGCAGCGCCGCGACCTCGCGGATCTGCGCGCGCGCGGCGTCGAGATCGTCGACAAGCGCGATGTCCACGACCGGCACGCCGAGCGAGCTCAGCAGCTGGCGCGTCACCGGCCGGTCCCAGGGTCCGACCAGCACCAGATCGGGCTCGAGCGGCAGGACCGACTCGGCCTGCCATTCGAGCCGGCGGAACTTTCGCGCCTCGACGGCCACGACCGACAGGCGCGGATCGGTCGCGTAGGGCGACAGTCCGGCGATCTGCTGCGGATCGGCGAGCGCGACGACAAGCTGGTCGGCGCAGATGTTGAAGGAGACGACGCGACGCGGCGCCGCCGCCCCGGCCGACACCGGCAGGCCCGCGGCGAGCGCAAGGCACGCCGCCGCAATCCTCACACCGGCTTTGCGCCGCCAGAGCGTCATCCAGCATCGTCCCTTCACGCCGAATTAGCCGCCGACCGCATTGGACCGCAAGCCGGAACCCTGTAGGAAGACGCCCGGAGAGGACGATGGCACCCCGAACATCCGGCCGGCGCCTCACGCTGGCGCTGGCGCTGCTCATTGGCCTGCTGATGGTGGTTTCGCTCTCGGTCGGTCCCGCGGGCCTCTCGCCGCGCGCGGCGATTGCCGGCTTGATCGACGGTCAGGGCCCCGCCGGCATCATCGTGCGCGACATCCGACTGCCGCGCACCCTGCTTGCCGTGCTGATCGGCGCGACGCTCGGGCTTTCGGGCGCGGCGCTGCAAGGGCTCCTGCGCAATCCGCTCGCCGAGCCCGCCTTGTTCGGCGCCCCGCAGGCCGCCGCCGCCGCGGCCTCCACCCTCATCGGCTTCGGCCTCGCCTCGGCGACGTCGTTTGCGGTGCCGCTCGCCGGCATCGCGGGTGCGCTCGTCTCGATCGGCGGTCTCGTCGCGATCGCGGGCCGGCGGGCAAGCCTGACCGTGACCCTGCTCGCCGGCCTCGCGCTTGCGAGCTTCGCGGGCGCGGCGACGGCGCTCGCGCTCAACCTCGCGCCCAACCCGTACGCGGCGCTCGAGATCGCGTTCTGGCTGCTCGGCTCGCTCGAAGACCGCAGCAGCGACCATCTCTTCATCGCGACGCCGTTCTTCGTCGCGAGCTGGATCCTGCTCGCCTGGAACGCGCGCGCCTACCGGGCGCTCACGCTCGGCGAAGACGCCGCGCAGTCGCTCGGCGTCGACATCGGCCGCACGCGGATGACGGTGGTGACCGGCGTCGCGCTCGGCGTCGGCGCGGCCGTCGCGGTCGCCGGATCGATCGGGTTCATCGGTCTTGTCGCGCCGCATCTCGTGCGACGCGCCGTGGGTTCCGATCCGGCGCGTGTCCTGCTGCCCGGCACGCTCGTGGGCGCGGCGCTGCTGATCGCGGCGGACATCGCGGTGCGGATCGTTCCGGCCGCGGTCGAGCTCAAGGTCGGCGTCGTCACCGCACTCATCGGCGTGCCGTTCTTCCTCGCCATGATCTTCGCCGAGCGGCGCACGCTCGAAGGGACGCCGTCGTGACCGCCGCCGTGCCGCGGGCGCTGATCGCCGAGCATGTCGGGGCGGAACTGTCCGGCCGCACCGTGATCGAGGACGTATCGCTCACGCTGCGACGCGGCCGCCTCCTCGCCCTGCTCGGGCCGAACGGCGCGGGCAAGACCACGCTGGTGCGCGCGCTCGTCGGGCTCCTGCCGGCGCACGGCAGCATCCGGCTCGACGACCAGCCGATGGCCAATCTCTCGCCACGTCAGCGCGCGCGCACGATCGCCTATCTGCCGCAGGGCCACACCTTCGCCTGGCCGATGCCGGTCGCCTCCGTCGTCGCGCTCGGACGCATCGCGCACGCCGATCCGTTCTCGCCGCCGAGCGCGGCCGACGCAGCGGCGGTGCGCAAGGCGCTGGCGTCGACCGCGACGGAGGCGCTCGCGGAGCGGCCGGTGACCGCCCTGTCCGGCGGCGAGCGCGCCCGCGTCGCGCTCGCCCGTGCGCTCGCGGCCGAAGCACCCTTCCTGCTCGCCGACGAGCCGACCGTGTCGCTCGATCCGCGCCATCAGCTCGTGGTGATGGAACTGCTGCGGCAGGCGGCGCGCGGCGGCACGGCGGTGCTCGTCGTCGTGCACGATCTCGCGCTCGCGGCACGCTTCGCGGACTCCCTCGTGCTGATGGCGAACGGACGCATCGTCGCCGACGGCCCGCCGCAACGTACGCTGACGCCGGAGCGGATCGCGGCCGTGTTCGGCGTCGAGGCCTCGACGATCGCCACCGAGTTCGGACAGATGCCGGTCGTGCAGCGGCCGCTGTGAACGCGCGATCCGCGCTCGCGCCGAGTGCGGCGTGGCGGAGGCCGGAATCGCGGAGGCATCCGTTGCCGCCGAACGCCCCGCGACAGCAAGCCGCTGCTCGTCCGCGGCGCATCTGAAAAAGAACATTTTTTTGCAACCGGATTCGGCTTCCGGCGCTTGTCATCCGCCTTCGACTCCGCAACGCTGCCGGAGCCGAGGCGCCGTTCGGAACAACTTTCGGAATTTCCGGCTGGCTGATGTTCGATCAAATTGGGGAGAGCGTATGCCAAACCGACACGGAAACCGAGACCAGCGCTCGAAGACGCAACACTGGATTGCGCGCATGATGGAACGCCCGGTGCGGTCCGCGATGAGCCGTCGCCGCCTCGCACGCGCGATCGCGTTTGCCGCCGTCGGCGCCATGCTTTTCGCGGTCTCCAGCGCGCACGCGCAGAGAATGCTGCTCAACGTGTCGTACGACCCGACGCGGGAACTCTATCGCGACCTCAATGCGCTGTTCGCGGCCGACTGGAACAAGCGGACGGGCGAGAGCATCACGATCCGCATGTCGCACGGAGGATCCGGCGCGCAGGCACGTGCGGTGATCGACGGCCTCGCCGCGTCCGTGGTGACGCTGGCGCTCGCCGCCGACATCGACGCGATCGCGCGCGCGACCGGAAAAATTCCCGCTGACTTGCAGAAGCGCCTGCCCAACAACTCCTCTCCCTACACCTCCACGATCGTGTTCCTCGTGCGCAAGGGAAACCCCAAGAACATCCGGGACTGGGACGACCTGGTCCGCCGCGACGTGCAGGTGATCACGCCCAATCCGAAGACGTCGGGCGGCGCACGCTGGAACTACCTTGCGGCCTGGGGCGCCGTGCTCGACAAGTCGCATGACGAAGCGAAAGCGAAAGCGTTCGTCTCCGCGCTCTACCGCAACGTCCCGGTGCTCGACACCGGCGCGCGCGGCGCCACCACCACGTTCGCCCAGCGCGGCATCGGCGACGTGTTGATCGCCTGGGAGAACGAGGCCCACCTCGCGCTCGCGCAGTTCGGCGCCGAGAAGTTCGACATCGTGGTTCCGACCATCTCCATCCGCGCCGAACCGCCGGTCGCGCTGGTCGACGGCAATGTCGATTCCGCGGGGACCCGGGCGCCGGCGCAGGCCTACCTCGAGTTCCTCTACACGCCGGACGCCCAGGCCGTCATGGCGAAGCATTTTTACCGCCCCGTCAATCCCGAGCGCGCCGCCAAAGCCGACCTCGACCGCCTGCCGCAGATGAAGCTCTTCACCATCGACCAGATGTTCGGCGGCTGGGACAACGTCCAGACGCGGCATTTCGGCGACGGCGGCATCTTCGACGACATCGTGCGCGCGAGTCGCCGTTGACGTAGCATCGTGCACCTTCGACACTGGAAAGCGATGCAGCCCCGATTCAAGCGACCAAGCGCCATTCCGGGCTTCGGGCTCGCGCTCGGCTACACGTTCCTCTACCTCGCGCTGATCGTGCTGTTGCCGCTCGCCGCCCTCCTGCTCAAGGCGTCGGACCTCGGCTTGCACGGCCTGTGGGCGATCGCCGCCGAGCCGCGCGTGCTCGCCGCCCTGCGCACGAGCTTCGGGCTCGCCGTGCTCGCCGCGTTCGTCGACGCGATCTTCGGCCTGCTGGTCGCCTGGGTGTTGACGCGCTACGCCTTTCCTGGCCGGCGGCTGCTCGACGCCGCCGTCGACCTGCCGTTCGCGCTGCCGACCGCGGTCGCCGGCATCGCGCTCGCAAGCCGCTACGCGCCGAACGGCTGGCTCGGCGCGCCGCTCGCCGATCTCGGCCTCAAGGTCGCCTTCACGCCGCTCGGCATCTTCGTGGCGCTCGTGTTCGTCGGCCTTCCGTTCACGGTGCGCACCGTACAACCGCTGATCGTCGAGATCGACCGCGAGCTCGAAGAAGCGTCGGCGACGCTCGGGGCGAGCCGCCGGCAGACATTGATGCGCGTCATCGTCCCGATGCTCACGCCGTCGATTCTCACCGGCTTCGCGCTCGCCTTCGCCCGCTCCGTCAGCGAATACGGCTCGGTCATCTTCATCGCCGGCAACGTTCCCTACGTCTCGGAGATCGCGCCGCTGCTCGTCGTCATCCGGCTCGAAGAATACAACTACGCCGGCGCGACCGGGATCGCCGCCGTCATGCTGGCGCTGTCGTTCGTGATCCTGCTCATCGTCAATCTGATTCAGGCGTGGAGCCGGCGGAGGTTCGGGCATGCGTAGGACGCGTGTGCCGCGAAGGGCGGCGCAAGGCCATCGCGCGGTCACGACCGAATCGCCTGCGGCGCGTTCGGCCTTGATCGTGCTTGCGGTCGCCTTCCTTGGTCTCTTTCTCATCCTGCCGGTGGTCGTCGTCTTCGCCGAGGCGTTCCGCCGCGGCGTCGGCGCCTACCTGGCCGAGTTCCACGATCCCGACGCACAGGCCGCGATCCGGCTGACGCTGACGGTCGCGGCGATCGCGGTCCCGCTCAACCTTCTGTTCGGTCTCGCCGCCTCGTGGTCGATCGCCAAATTCGAGTTTCGCGGCAAGAGTCTCCTGATCACTCTCATCGACCTGCCGTTCTCCGTGTCGCCGGTCGTGGCCGGTCTCGTCTACGTCCTGGTGTTCGGCACCCAGGGCCTGTTCGGACCCTGGCTGCAGGCGCACGGCGTCGAAGTCATCTTCGCCCTGCCCGGCATCGTGCTCGCCACGGTGTTCGTCACCTTTCCGTTCATCGCCCGCGAGCTGATCCCGCTCATGCAGGAGCAGGGCACGACCGACGAGGAGGCCGCCTTGACGCTCGGCGCCGGCGGGCTGCGCACATTCTTCACCGTCACGCTGCCCAACGTACGCTGGGGCCTCCTCTACGGCGTTCTCCTCTGCAACGCGCGCGCCATGGGCGAGTTCGGCGCGGTCGCGGTCGTCTCCGGCCATATCCGCGTCTTGACCAACACGATGCCGCTGCACGTCGAGATTCTCTACAACGAGTACAACTTCGTCGCCGCCTTCACGATCGCCTCGCTGCTGGCGCTCCTCGCGCTGGTGACGCTCGCCGCCAAGACGTTTCTCGAATGGCGCTACGGCGAAGCACTCGCCGCGACCACGCGCCACTGATGGAGCCGACGGTGGACATCCGTATTCTCGGCATCTCCAAGGAGTTCGGCACGACCGGCGCGCTGCGCGACGTGAGCCTCGACATCGCGGAGGGCGAACTCGTGGCGCTGCTCGGACCCTCCGGCTCGGGCAAGACGACGCTCCTTCGCGTCATCGCCGGGCTCGAGACGCCGAGTGCGGGCCGGGTGCTGATCGCCAACGAGGACGCCACGCGGCTGCCCGTGCAGAGCCGGCGCATCGGCTTCGTGTTCCAGCACTACGCGCTGTTCAAGCATCTCACCGTGTTCGAGAACATCGCCTACGGCCTTCGCGTGCGCGCGCGGGCCGAGCGCCCGGCGGGAAGCGAGATCGCGCGCCGCGTGCGCGAGCTGCTCGAACTCGTGCAGCTCCCGGATGTGGAAAAGCGCTATCCGATGCAGCTCTCGGGCGGCCAGCGCCAGCGCGTGGCGCTGGCGCGCGCGCTCGCGGTGGAGCCGCGGGTTCTCCTGCTCGACGAGCCGTTCGGCGCGCTCGACGCCAAGGTGCGCAAGGATCTGCGGCGCTGGCTGCGCGAGGTGCACGAGCGCACGGGACACACGACCATCTTCGTCACTCATGACCAGGAAGAGGCGCTGGAGCTCGCCGACCGAGTCGCGATCCTCAACGAAGGCCGGCTCGAGCAGATCGGGACCGCCGACGACGTCTACGACCGGCCCGCCTCCCCTTTCGTCATGGCCTTCGTGGGCGACACGAGCACGCTGCCGATCGAGATGTGCGAGGGGCGTATGAGCGTCGGCGGCGTGACGGTGGCGGCCGACATCCAGGGCGAGGCGAACGGCCGCGCGCATCTCTACCTGCGGCCCGGCGACGTCGTCCTGACGGACGTCGAATCCTCTCCCCTCCGGGGCACGGTGAGCGGCATGCGCCGCACTGCGACCGGACGCCGCGTTCAGGTGCAGATCGGTCCTGCCGAGACCGTCATCGAGATCGAGGCGCCGGCGAGCGCCTGCGCGAAGGTCGGCGACCGCGTCGGCGTCACCATCCGCCAGGGCCGCGTATTCGCCGCCTGAGGGCCCGGCGCCGTTGAACCCGCGCCCGCCCGCGCGCGACCAATGACTATCGAGGCCAGGCGGCCGCCCCCACCTGACGGACGAAAACGCACCATGTCGAACCAGACGAAGATTGTCGTGGCGGCCGCTGCCGCTCTCACCCTCGGCGCCACCGCGCTCGCCACGACCGGCGCCGCCGAGGCTCACTACGAGCACTTCCACTACGGGTTCGGCTACGGCGGCTTCTGCAACACCGACGATGTCCCGAGCTACCAGAGCTGCCACTACGTCCCGCGGTACGACCGCTTCGGCGCCTCTATCGGCAGCGTCGAGGTTTGCGACGACGCGGACGACTGAGCCGACCCAACCGTCGGTCGGCGCGTGCGCCCCCATCCACCCCCGCGCCGATACGATCGACCCGCCCGGACCCGTTTCGGGCGGGTCGTTGCTTTCCGGGTTGACACGGGGCATCTCTGGACGAGCAAATGTCGTGGTTCGACCGATTCCGGTGAGAGGTTCGACGGTCCCTCTCGACGTGCTCGACCAGGAGGCTCAGGTGTTTCGATCGATCGCCACGGTGTCGCTCGGAGGAACCCTGATCGACAAGATGACCGCCATCGCGGCGGCAGGCTTCGACGGCTTCGAGATCTTCGAGAACGACCTGCTGTATTTCGACGGCACGCCCGCCGACGTGAAGCGCATCGCCGGCGACCTCGGCCTGCGCATCCTGCTGTTCCAACCGTTCCGCGATTTCGAGGCGGGGCCGCGCGAGCGCCTGCAGCGCAACCTCGACCGCGCCGAACGCAAGTTCGACGTGATGGAGCAGCTCGACGTCGACCTGATGCTCGTGTGCAGCAGCGTCGCGCCGGACGCGGTCGACGACGACGCGCTCGCGGCCGGCGATCTGCACGAGCTCGGCCAGCGCGCCGCGCGGCGCGGATTGCGCATCGGCTACGAGGCGCTGTGCTGGGGCCGCAACGTCAGCACCTATGGGCACGCCTGGAAGATCGTGCAGGCCGCGGACCACCCGGCGGTCGGCCTCGTGGTCGACAGTTTCCACACGCTCGCGATCCGCGACGACGACAGCGGCATCGCCGAGATCCCGGGCGACCGCATCTTCATGCTGCAGATCGCCGACGCCCCGCTGATCCAGCTCGACCCGCTGTCGTGGAGCCGGCACTTCCGCCTGTTCCCGGGGCAGGGCGCCTTTCCGCTGACGCGCTTCGTGCGCAACGTCGTGGCTTCCGGCTACGGCGGGCCGATCTCGCTCGAGATCTTCAACGACGAGTTCCGCGCCGCGCCGCCGCGTCCGACCGCGATCGACGCCATGCGCTCGCTCATCCTGCTGGAGGAGCAGCTGATCGCCGAATCCGGCGTGAAGCCGGCGAGCCCGGTCGTCGCCGGGATGCTGGCGCCGCCCGCCGCCCCGGTCTGCCGCGGCTTCGAGTTCGTGGAGTTCGCGGTCGACGCCGATACGCGGCCGCGGCTCGCCGCCATGTTCGACGCCATGGGATTCGCCCAGACCGGCGTGCACCGGTCGAAGGACGTGAGCCTGCACAGCCAGGGCGACGTGCACCTGATCCTCAACGCCGAGAAGGACTCCTTCGCCCATTCGTATTTCCTGGTGCACGGGCCGTCGGTGTGCGCGCTCGCCTTCCGGGTCGACGACGCCCAGCGCGCGACGGAGCGCGCGCTGCGCTACAAGGCGCAGACATTCCGCGGGCGCGTCGGACCGAACGAGCTCGTCATCCCGGCAATCCGCGGGCTCGAGGGCAGCCTCGTCTATCTGGTCGAGCGTTTCGGCGCGCAGGGCACGATCTACGACGTCGATTTCCGGCCGCCGCCCCAGCCCGCCCGGACCAACGACTGCGGCCTCAAGAGCATCGACCACGTGGCGCAGGTGATGCCGCGCGGCCAGCTCGACGGTGCGCTCCTGTTCTACCGCTCGGTGTTCGGCTTCGAGGCCGAGCCCGCCTTCGAGCTCATCGACCCGTACGGCCTGATTCAGAGCCGCGTGGTGGAGAACGCCGACCGCACCGTGCGCATCCCGCTCAACGCCTCGCTCAGCCCCAACACGACCAGCGCCCGGTTCGTGGCGACCTACAGCGGCGCCGGCGTGCACCACATCGCCATCACGACCGACGACATCTTCGCCACCATCCGTGCCATGCGGGCGAACGACGTTCCGCTGCTCGAGATCCCGGCGAACTACTACGAGAACCTGGCGGCGCTCTACGATCTCCCGGCCGACCGGCTCGAGGAGATGCGCCGGCTGTCGATCCTCTACGACCGCACCAATGCCGGCGAATTCTTCCACGCCTACACGCTCGCCTTCGACGGCCGCTTCTTCTTCGAGTTCGTCGAACGCCGCAACTACGACGGGTTCGGTGCGGCAAACGCGTCCGTGCGCCTCGCCGCACAGGCGGTCCACGACACCTCCCAGCGAACCGCGCGCGTGTCCGGTCAGGCGGCGATCTGACCGTCGGCAGGGCTCGTCGGCCGCCCGCGGCTTGACAGGGCGGCAGCGTGCTTTCTGTATGCCGGGCGGCCAGCGGACGCGGCCGCGGGGGACGTCATGTCGACCAGAAACCTTTCGCTCAATCTCGGCACCGTGCGCCGGCAGTGGAGCCTGCGCGAGGCGGTGGAGGCCTGCGCGCGCCACGGCTATGCCGGGGCGGCGCCCTGGCGTGATCAGGTGGCCGAGACCGGCCTTGCGGAAGCCGCGCGCATCTTCAAAGCCAACGGCATCCGGGTGACCGGCTATTGCCGCGGCGGCATGTTCGCCGCGCTCGACGACACCGGACGGCGCATGGCGATCGACGACAACAGGCGCATGATCGACGAGGCGGCGGCGCTCGGCGCCGAGTGCATCGTGATGATCGGCGGCGGGCTGCCGGAGGGTTCGCGCGACATCGCCGCCGCCCGCCGCATGTTCGCCGACGGCATCGCGGCCGTGCTGCCGCATGCCCGCGCGTGCGGCGTTGCGCTAGCGCTCGAGCCGCTGCATCCGATGTACGCGGCCGACCGCGGCTGCATCAGCACGCTGGCGGAGGTGAACGAGCTTTGTGACGCGCTGGGAGAGGGCGTCGGAATTGCCGTCGACGTCTATCACGTCTGGTGGGACCCCGACCTCGCCGGGCAGATCGCGCGCGCAGGCAGACGCATCATCGCCCACCACATCTGCGACTGGCTCGTGCCGACCCGGCATCTGCTGACCGATCGTGGCATGATGGGCGACGGCGTGATCGATCTCGCCGGCATCCGGGCGATGATCGAGCGCGCCGGCTATCGCGGCCTGCAGGAGGTCGAGATCTTTTCCGAGGACTGGTGGAACAAGCCGGGCGACGAGGTCCTGGCGATCGCCCGCGAGCGCTTCGACAGCGTGTGCCAGGCGGCCCGATCGTGAACGGCTCGCGTCGTTCGGTCCCTTGCTTTGCGGGTTGAGTTTTGCATTCATAGCCGCAGTCAGGCCGCAAGCCGGGCGCGCCGTTTGTGCGTCCCAGCCGATCCAACGACGCGCCTGCGGGAGGAACGCCATGTCTCGCACGATTGCTCGCCTGAAAGCCCTGTTGCCGCTCGCCTTCGCGATGTCGCTGTTCGCGGGCGCGACATCCGCGCAGACCGAGATCAAGTTCGGCCATGTCGGCGAACCCGGCTCGCTGTTCGACCGTTCGGCGCAGGAGTTCGCCAAGCGCGCCAACGAGAAGCTCGGCGCGAAGGCCAAGGTGGTGGTGTTCGGATCGAGCCAGCTGGGCGGCGATTCCGAGCTCCTGAAGAAACTCAAGCTCGGCACCGTCGATCTTGCGCTGCCGTCGACCGTGATGTCCTCGCAGGTCCCGCTGTTCGGCCTGTTCGAGATGCCCTATCTGGTGAAGGACCGCGCTCACATGGCGCGCATCCGCGACCAGGTCGTGACGCCCGTCCTGGCGCCGGCGGCCGCCAAGCAGGGCTACAACATCATCGCGGTGTGGGAGAACGGTTTCCGCCACATCACCAATTCGAAGCGTCCGATCGTCAAGCCCGAGGACCTGAAGGGCCTCAAGCTGCGCGTCCCGCAGGGCGGCTGGCGCGTGAAGATGTTCCAGGCCTACGGGGCCAACCCGAGCCCGATGGCGCTGTCCGAGGTGTTCGTCGCGTTGCAGACCGGAGTGATGGATGCGCAGGAAAACCCGCTGGCGCAGATCTACCCGTCGCGCTTCTACGAGGTGCAGAAGTATCTCTCGCTCACCGGCCACGTCTACACGCCGGCCTACGTCACGGCCGGGCGGAGCTGGGGCAACCTGCCGCCCGACGTGCAGAAGGTGCTCACCGACACCGCGAAGGAGATGCAGCCCGTGGTCGCCAAGATCGCGGCCGAGCTCGATGACGACTACCTCAAGAAGCTTAAGGCCGCCGGCATGCAGGTGAACGAGGCCGACAAGGACGCCTTCATCAAGGCCAGCGCCAAGATCTACGAGGAGTTCTCCAAGGAGGTCCCGGGCGGGAAGGACCTGATCGACAAGTCGCTCGCGCTCGGCAAGTCGTCCTGATCGCGACGACGCGGCCGAACCTGGGGGATCGCGGGTGACTTTGGACAGGATGCGGGCCGTGTTCGGGCGATTGCTCGAAGCGATCGTCGTCGCCCTCATGGTCGCGCTGACGCTGCTCGTCATCACCGGCTCCGCCTTCCGGTATCTCGGCAGCGCGCTTTCCTGGTACGACGAGCTGACCGGCATCGGCATGGTCTGGCTCACCTACTACGGATCGGCGCTCGCCGCGCTCAAGGGCTCGCACATCGGCGTGCCCGGCTTCGTCAACGCCATGCCGGCCCGTGCGCGGCTCGTCACCACGATCTTCGCCGAGGCCTGCGTGTTCGTGTTCTTCATCGTGCTCGCCGTCACGGGCACCGAGGTGCTCATCATCCTCGGCGGCGACACGATGGTGAGCCTGGACTGGGTTCCGCTGCGGCTGACCCAGTCGGTCATACCGATCGGCGCGGTGCTGTTCATCATCGCCGAGGCGCTGCGCCTGCCGCAGGTGCTGCGCGAGGCCCGCGGCAGCGGGTTCATCGACGTCGAGCTCAAGGAAGCGCTGGAGCACGCGGGCGAGCCGGTGCCGGGCGCCGGCACCACGACGGAAGGCGCGCGCGCATGACCATCACGCTGATGCTGGTCGGCATGCTGGCGCTCGCGGTGCTCAACGTGCCGATCGCGATCGCGCTCGGCCTCGTCGGCATGGCGGCGATCCTGCTGATCCAGGGGCCGTCGATGCTGGCAAACGCGGCGCTCGTGATGTTCGACGGCGCCTCCAACTTCTCGCTCAGCGCCATCCCGCTGTTCATCCTGGCCGGCGCCATCATGAACGCCTCGTCGATCTCGCGGCGGCTGATCGCCTTCGCGTCGGCCGTCGTCGGCTTCGTGCGCGGCGGCCTGTCGATGGTGTCGATCGGCGCATCGGTGTTCTTCGCCGAGATTTCCGGTTCGGCGGTGGCGGACGTCGCCGCACTCGGCACCTTGCTCATTCCGGCGATGAAGAGCCGCGGCTATTCGAAGGAGGTGGCGGCGGCCGTCGTCTCCTCCTCGGCGAGTCTCGCCATCATCATCCCGCCGTCGATCCCGATGATCCTCTACGCCGTGATGGCGCAGACGTCGGTGGTGAAGCTGTTCGTCGCCGGCATCGTGCCCGGCCTGATCGGCGCGCTCGGACTGGCGCTCGCCGCCTACTGGCAGGCGGTGCGCTACGACTTCCCGATCGAGGAACGTTTCCGCATCGAGCGCGTCTGGGTGACGTTCAAGGAAGCCCTGTGGGCCTTCATCCTGCCGGTCGCCATTCTCGGCTCGATCTTCGGCGGCATCGTCACGGCGACCGAAGGCGCCGGCATGGCGGTGGTGGCTGCGATCGTGGTCGGCGGCTTCATCTACCGCGATCTCGACCTGAAGGAACTGCGCAAGGCGTGCGTCGACGGAGGCGTGCAGACCGCGGTCGTGATGTTGCTCGTCGCCGCCTCGGCGCTGATCGGCACGTTCCTCACCGAGGCGCAGCTGCCGCAGGCGCTCGCCCACGCGATCACCGGCGTGACGACGAACAAGTATGTCGTTCTGCTGCTGCTCAATGTCGCCTTCCTGATCCTCGGGATGTTTCTCCACTCGGCGGCGGCGATCATCCTGGTGATCCCGATCGTCATGCCGATGGTGACGGCGGTGGGCATCGATCCCATTCACTTCGGCCTGGTGGTCACGCTCAACCTCGCCATCGGCCAGCAGACGCCGCCGGTCGCGAGCGTGCTGATGGCCTCCTGCGCCATCGCCAAGGCGGACATCTGGGAGACCACCAAGGTCAACCTGCCGTTCATCGCGGCGCTGCTGCTGGTGCTCGTCGTGTGCACCTACGTGCCGTTCCTCTCGCTCGGCTTGGTCGAGTTCTTCTACGGGAAATAGGCGCGGACGTTGACGCATCCCGGCCCTTGGTCGCGGCAGGAACTCACATCGACGAGGATGCCCGTCGTCCGGCCTGCGCCGCCTCGACCGAGCGCGCCAGCACCCGCGCCACGTGCACCGCTTCGCGGCCGCTGCCGTCACGGATCTGCTGCCGGCAGGACGTGCCGTCGGCCACGATGACGGCATCGGCGGCGGCCTTGCGCACCGCCGGCAGCAGCGAGAGTTCGCCCATCGCCAGCGAGACATCGATCGTCTCGGCGGCATAGCCGAACGCGCCCGCCATGCCGCAGCAGCTCGAATCGATCGTCTCGACCGCGAGACCGGGCACGAGCCGCAGCACCGCCTCGACTGCGCTCATGGCGCCGAACGACTTCTGGTGGCAATGGCCGTGCAGCAGCGCGCGCGGGGCGATCGGCGCGAGCGGGAGCGACAGGCGACCGGCCTTCGCCTCGCGTGCCAGGAATTCCTCGAACAGGAACGATCGAGCGGCCAGTTGCCGCGCGGGCTCGTTGCGCAGGAGCGCCGGGATCTCGTCGCGGAAGCCGAGGATGCAGCTCGGCTCGAGACCGACGAGCGGCACGCCGCGCTCGACGAATGGACCAACCGCCGCAAGCACGCGCTCCGCCTCGCGCCGCGCCTCGCCGGTCTTGCCGACCGAGAGGAAGGTCCGCCCGCAGCACAGCGGGCGCGCCGAGCCGTCGGCGGGCGCCGCGACATGCACGCGATATCCGCCCGCGCCGAGCACGGCGAGCGCGGCGTCGAGGTTCTCACGCTCGAAGTAGCGGTTGAACGTGTCGGCGAAGAGCAGGACTTCCGGTCCGTCGGCGGGGCCATGCGCGGCCGGATCGCGAAACACGTCGAAGCGCCAGCCAGGCAGGCGCCGCCGCGCGCTGAAGCCCGTGGCGCGCTCGGCGAGCTTCGCGACGCCGGGCAGCGCGTCGCGCAGGTTGGCGAGCCACGGCAGCATCGCGGCCCACGGCGCATAGCGCGGCAGATAGCCGACGAGGCGGTCGCGCAGGGAAAGTCCGAATTTCGCCGCGCGCGCCGCCTGCACCTCGATCTTCATGCGCGCCATGTCGACGCCGGTCGGACACTCGCGCCGGCATCCCTTGCAGGAGACGCAGAGCTTCAGCGTCTCCGCCATCTCGTCCGAGGTCAGCGCATCGGGTCCGAGCTGGCCGGTGACGGCGAGGCGCAGCGTGTTGGCGCGCCCGCGCGTGACGTCCTTCTCGTCGCGCGTCACCCGATACGATGGACACATCACGCCGCCGGCGAGGGCGCGGCAGGCGCCGTTGTTGTTGCACATCTCGACCGCGCCCTGGAAACCGCCGCCCGTGCCGGGATAGGCCGACCAGTCGAGATCCGTCGTCATCGGCTCGCCGCGATAGCCGGGGCCGTAGCGGAAATGACTGCGGTCGTCGAATTTCGGCGCGCGCACGATCTTGCCGGGATTGAACAGGCCGGCGGGATCGAATCGGTCCTTCACCTCCTCGAACGCGCGCACCAGGCGGTCGCCGAACATGGCGGCGTGAAACTCCGAGCGCACGAGGCCGTCGCCGTGCTCGCCCGAATGCGAGCCCTTGAATTCGCGCACCATGGCGAAGGCCTCTTCGGCGATCGCCCGCATCGCCTTGACGTCCTTGTCGAGCCGAAGGTTGAGCACCGGGCGCACGTGCAGGCAGCCGACGGACGCGTGCGCGTACCAGGTGCCGCGCGTGCCGTGCTTCTCGAAGATCTCGGTCAGGCGCGCCGTATAGTCGGCGAGGTGATCGAGCGGGACGGCGCAGTCCTCCACGAAGGAGACCGGCTTTCCCTCCTCCTTCATCGACATCATGATGTTGAGACCGGCGGTGCGCACGTCGGTGATGGCGGCCTGCAGCTTGGGGTCGAGCACGTCGACGACGCCGCCCCAGTGCGCCCCTGCCCTGTCCCAGGCGAAACCGAGATCGCCCATGAGTGCGTGCAACTGCTTCAGGCGCCGCAGGTTCTCGTCCCAGTCGTCCTCCGCGAACTCGACCAGCAGGATCGCGTCGGGCTCGCCGCGCAGGAAAGCGTCGAGCGTCGGACGGAACATGTCGATGTCATGGGCGAGATCGAGCATCGTGCGGTCGACGAGTTCGACCGCGATCGGCCCGAGCCGGACGATGTGCTGGGCGGCGTCCATCGCCTCGTAGAAGCGGCCGAAGTGACAGGCCCCGACCGCGCGCCGTCCGAGCAGCGGCCAGAGCTTGAGCTCGATGCGCGTCGAGAAGGCGAGCGTTCCTTCCGAGCCCACCAGCAAGTGGGCAAGATTGTGGGTCGGCGCATTGGGGGCGAGCACGTCGAGATTGTAGCCGCCGACGCGGCGCTGCACCCTGGGAAAGCGCGCCGCGATCTCGTCGGCCTCGCGCAGCCCGATGGCGAGGAGATCCTGCGCGAGGGGGCGCAGCCGGGAATCCGTCGGCACGTCGGAGAGGCCGGCGGATACCGCGCCGAAATGCGCGCGCGTCCCGTCCGCCAGCACGGCGTCGATCGAGAGCACGTTGTCGCGCGTCGTGCCGTAGCGCAGCGAGCGCGCGCCGCACGAATTGTTGCCGGCCATGCCGCCGAGCGTCGCCCGTGAGGCGGTCGAGATGTCGACCGGAAACCACAGGCCGTGTGGCCTGAGCTGCCGGTTGAGGTCGTCGAGCACGATGCCGGGTTCGACCGCGCAGCGCCAGCCGGCCACGTCGAGATCGACAACGTGGTTAAGGTATTTCGAGCAGTCGACGACGAGGGACTCGTTGACCGTCTGCCCGCTCTGCGACGTGCCGCCGCCGCGCGGCAGCACACTCACGCCCTCCGCGCGGGCGATGGCGAGCGCCCGTTCCGCCTCCGCGACCGTGCGGGGCGCCACCACCCCGATGGGCATCATCTGGTAGTGGGACGCATCCGTGGCGTAGCGCCCGCGCGTGAACGGGTCGAAGGCCACGTTCCCGCCCATCTCCGCCCGCAGGCGACGCTCCAGCCCGGGCAGCAGCTTGGCGCCCATCGTCTTCCTTAACGCCGTTGCCAACGAGTGAAAGGCTACCTCTGCCAAGAGGCTTGACTGACTGTCGCATTCGTCCTTCATGGCGGCAAGCCGCATGCTGCGGCGCATCACCATCGAACCTGATCTCGAATCCCGGCCGGCGAGCGACTGGGAGCCGGATCACCGGGACTCCAGTCCGAACTCGAAGGAAAGCCTGATGTCGAAGAATTCCTCGCGCGTTGCCGGGCGCCATTTCCTGCACATTCCGGGGCCGTCGCCGCTGCCCGACCGGGTCCTGCGGGCGATGGACACGCCGATCATCGACCACCGCGGCCCCGAATTTCAGAAGCTGGCCAAGGGCGTGCTCGAGGGCATCAAGACGATCTTCAAGACCTCCAATCCGGTGATCATCTACACGGCGACCGGCACCGGCGCCTGGGAGGGCGCGCTCGTCAACACGCTTTCGCCCGGCGACCGCGTGCTGATGGTGGAGACCGGCCAGTTCGCCGCGCAGTGGAAGAACATGGCGACGCGGCTCGGCCTCAGGCCCGAGGTCATCCCGACCGACTGGCGCACCGGCGCCGATCCGGCCGTGATCGAGGACCATCTGCGCAAGGACAAGAACCACGAGATCAAGGCGGTCTGCGTCCTCCACAACGAGACCTCGACCGGGTGCCTCTCCTCGATCGCGGACGTTCGCAAGGCGATCGACGCGGCGCGCCACCCGGCCCTGCTCATGGTCGACACGATCTCCTCGCTCGCCTCGACCGACTACCGCCATGACGAATGGGGCGTCGACGTCTCGGTGGGCGGCGCCCAGAAGGGCCTGATGCTGCCGCCCGGCATGTCGTTCAACGCGGTGAGCGACAAGGCGCTCGCGGCCGCCAAGACCTCCAAGCTGCCGAAGTCGTTCCTGTCCTGGGACGACATGCTCGGCATGAACAAGGTCGGCTTCTTCCCCTACACGCCCGCCACCCAGATGCTGCAGGGGCTGGCGCAGAGCATCGCCATGCTGCACGAGGAAGGCCTCGACAACGTGTTCGCCCGCCACGACCGCCTCGCCGAGGCGACGCGGCGCGCCGTGCGCGCCTGGGGCCTCGAAACCCTGTGCCGCGAGCCGAAGCAGCACTCGCCGACCATCACGGCCGTGCTCCTGCCCGAGGGCCACGACGCCGACGCGTTCCGGGCGCTCGCGCTCGAGCACTTCAACATCTCCTACGGGGCGAGCTTCGGCCCCTATGCGGGCAGGTATTTCCGCATCGGCCACCTCGGCGACCTCAACGACGGCATGCTGCTCGGCGCGCTCGCCATCACCGAGATGGCGCTCACCCTTGCCGGCGTGCCGATCCGCAAGGGCGGCGTGCAGGCGGCGATCGACTACATCACGTCGGCCCACAAGCAGCCGGCGCGCGCCGCCGCGGAGTAAGCCGCCGCCATTCCCGGATCGAGGACGCACGGGGTCGGCCCAGGCCGGCCCCGTTTTTCTTTCGAGGGAGGCCGGATCGGGCCGCTCCGGAAAGGCTGGAGGAATTTTCTTTCCATTGGGCCAAGGAGACGGCCCGGATCGCCCAGGTCCCGGGGCCCGCGTGCTCACGTGCGATCTCAAGTGCGCCCGCCGGCCGATCCCGGGCCGCCGAGCCGCTCAGACCCCGAGATAGCGATGCTGCAGGTCCGGCGCGGCGGCGAGCTCCGCCGAGGTGCCGGACCACACCACCCGGCCGCGCTCGATCAGGTAGTGGCGGTCCGCGATGCGGGTGAGCGCGGCGACGTTCTTGTCGATCAGCAGGATCGACTGCCCGGCGCGCTTGAGCCGGGTGAGGCAGTCCCAGATCTCGGCGCGGATCAGCGGCGCGAGGCCCTCGGTCGCCTCGTCGAGGATGAGGAGCCGCGGATTGGTCATCAGCGCCCGGCCGATCGCCAGCATCTGCTGCTCGCCGCCCGAGAGATGGTTGGCCGGGCTGTCGAGCCGCGCGGCGAGGCGCGGAAACAGCCCGCACACCTTGTCGAGCGTCCAGGGCCCGGCGCGTCCGCCGCGGTTCGCCGCCGTCGCCACGAGGTTCTCGCGCACAGTGAGATTGGGGAAGACCTGCCGTCCTTCCGGCACGAGACCGATGCCGCGCTGGGCGATCAGATAGGCCGGCAACCGGTGGACCTCCGCGCCGTCGAACCGGATCGAGCCGCCGCTCGCCGGCGTCAGCCCCATGATGGCGCGCACCGTTGTGGTCTTGCCCATGCCGTTGCGGCCCATGAGGGTCACCATTTCGCCCGCCGCGAGGGCCAGCGAGATCCCGAACAGCACCTGGCTGCGGCCGTAGCCGGCCTCGACGTCGGTGAGCGCAAGGAGAGCGGCGCGCGTCATGACGCGACGGCCTCCTGCTCGCCGAGGTAGGCGCGGCGCACCTCGGCATCGGCCTGGATGGCGGCGGGCGGACCGGAGGCGATGACCCGGCCGTAGACCAGCACGGTGATGCGGTCAGCGAGCGCGAACACCGCCTCCATGTCGTGCTCGATCAGGAGGATCGTGTACTCGCCCTTGAGCGCGCGCAGAAGCGCGACCATGCGGGCGGATTCCTCCGGCCCCATGCCGGCCATCGGCTCGTCGAGCAGCAGCATGTGCGGCTTGGTGGCGAGCGCCATGGCGATCTCGAGCTGGCGATGCTCGCCGTGACTCAGACGCGAGACGCGCGTGTCGGCGCGTCCGGCGAGCCCGACGCGCTCGAGCGCCGCGCGGGCCGGCTCGCGCAGCGCCGGTTCGCTCCGTGCCGGCCGCCAGAAGCGGAACGAATGCCCGGCATGCGCCTGCACCGCGAGCGCCACGTTGTCGAGCGCGGTGAGGTCGGGAAAGAGCGAGGTGATCTGAAACGAGCGGGCGAGCCCGAGCGCGCTGCGGCGATGGACCGGAAGCGCCGTGATGTCGCGTCCGGAAAATTCGATCCGGCCGGCGTTCGGGGCGATCTCGCCCGCGAGCTGGCCGATCAGCGTCGTCTTGCCGGCCCCGTTCGGGCCGATCACCGCGTGCAGCTCGCCGCGCATGATGTCGAGCGAGATTTCGTCGGCGGCGACGACGCCGCCGAAGCGTCGGGTCAGGCGCTCGACGCGCAGCAGGGGCTCAGTCATGGGCGCCCCTCGTCAACAGACCGTCGATGCCGCCGCGCGCGAACAGGATGACGATCAGGAACAACGGGCCGAGCAGGATCTGCGAGTACTCGGTGACGCCCGACAGGACCTCCTCCAGCACCAGCAGCGTCACCGCGCCGATCAGCGGGCCGAAGGTCGATCCCATGCCGCCGAGCACCACCATGACGATGAGATCGCCGGAGCGGGTCCAATGCATCATGGCGGGGCTGACGAACTCGGTGTTGTTGGCGAGCAGCGCGCCGGCCATTCCGCACAGCGTCCCGGCGATCACGAATCCGGCGAGGCGGTAGCGGAAGGTCGGAAAGCCGATCGCGCGCATGCGGCGCTCGTTCGAACGCGCGCCGCGCAGCACCATGCCGAAGCGCGAGTTGACGAGCCGCCAGACGAGATAGATCGCGGCGAGCAGCAGGGCGAGGCACAGATAGTAGAACGCGACCCTGTTGGAGAGATCGAGCAGGCCGCCGAATTGGCTGCGCCGATAGATGGTGAGGCCGTCGTCGCCGCCGTAGCGGTCGAGCCCCTCGGCCACGTAGTAGGCCATCTGGGCGAACGCCAGCGTGATCATGATGAAGTAGACGCCGCGCGTGCGCAGGCTGAGCGCGCCGACCACGAGGGCAAAGAGCGCGGAGACGGCGAGCGCGACGGGCCACTGGGCGAAGCCGGAGGCGATCCCCTCGTGCGCCAGGATGCCGATCGCGTAGCCGCCGAGCCCGAGATAGGCGGCGTGCCCGAAGCTCACCATGCCGCCGTAGCCGAGGATGAGATTGAGACTGGTGGCGGCGAGTGCCAGGATGAGGACGCGGGTGAACAGCGTGAGCGGAAAGACATTCCCGGTGACGGCCGCATAGAGCGGCACGAGCGCCAGCGCGGTCAGCAGCGTGACGACAACAAGGCTGCGGGGAGCGAGCCGGGATTTCATCGGCCGGAAACCGGAAACAGGCCCTCCGGCCGCAGCACCAGGACCACGGCCATCAGCAGGTAGATCAGCATCGAGGAGATCGCGGGCGCGAGCGTCGAGGCGGCGGCCGGGCTCATGACGAGCTTGAACAGGTCGGGCAGGAACGCCCTTCCCATCGTGTCGACGAGGCCGACGAACACCGAAGCGACGAAGGCGCCGCGGATCGACCCGATGCCGCCGATCACGATGACCAGGAAGGCGAGAATGAGAATGTTCTCGCCCATGCCGATCTGCGCGGTGAGGATCGGCGCCTGCATCAGGCCGGCGAGGCCGGCGAGCGCCGCGCCGAGCCCGAACACGAAGGTGTAGAGCAGCCTGATGTTGACGCCGAGCGCGCCCACCATCTCGCGGTTCGTGGCGCCGGCGCGGATCAGCATGCCGACGCGCGTACGCATCACCAGCACGTAGAGAAACGCGGCGACCAGGAGCGCCATCGCGATGATGGCCAGCCGGTAGGCCGGATAGGGAACACCGGGCAGGATCTCGACCGACACGCTGAGCCAGGCGGGCAGCGGCAGGTTCATGCCGGCCGGCCCCCACACCACCCGCACCGCCTCGTTGAAGAACAGGATCAGCCCGAACGTGCCGAGCAAATGATCGAGGTGATCGCGGCCGTTGAGCCGGCGCAGCGCGATCACCTCGACCGCCATGCCGACCACGAGGGTCGCGGCGAGCGAAAGGACCGCGGCGAGCACGAAGCTGCCGGTCAGCGCCGCGAAGGTCGCCGCGAAATAAGCCCCGATCATGTAGAACGAGCCGTGCGCCAGATTGACGAGATCCATGATCCCGAACACGAGCGTCAGCCCGGCCGCGAGCAGGAACAGCAGGAGGCCGAACTGCAGACCGTTCAGGCACTGTTCGATCAGGAGCACCATGGCTTTCGGGCGTGGCTGACGGCGATCGCCTCGTCAAATCGGTCGGCGGGCGCGCGTCGCGCACGTCCGCCCGGCGGCGTCCTGGGCCGCGTTCACTTCATCGGGCAGCGATCGTGGAAGCGATCCTGGTCGTTCTCCACGATCGTGGCGACGGTCTTGAGGACGAGCTCGCCGCCCGGGTTCTTCACCACGTCCTGCAGATAGAAGCTCTGGATCGGGAAGTGGTTGTTGCCGAACCGGAACGGCCCGCGCACCGACTTGAAGTCCGCCTTCTCCATCGCCTTGCGCATCTCGTCCTTTTTTGTGAGGTCGCCCTTCACGGCGACGACCGCGCTGTTGGCGAGATTGGCCGCGTCGTAGGACTGCGCGCCGTAGAACGACGGCGAGGACTTGTACTTGCTCCTGTAGTCGGCGACGAACTTGCGGTTGACGTCGTAAGGCAGGTCGTTGACCCATTGCTGCGCGCCGGGCACGCCGAGCGCGAGCTCCTTCTGGCGCGGCAGCGAAAGTTCGTCGATTGTGAACGCGGTATAGAGCGGGATCTGTCCCTTGAGGCCGGCCTGCGCGTATTGGCCGAGGAACTGCACCCCCGCCGCGCCCGGATAGAACACGAAGATCGCGTCGGGTCGCGCCGCGCGCGCCTTCGAGAGTTCGGCCGAGAAGTCGAGCTGGTCCGGCCATTTCGTCAGCTCCTGGCCGACGATCCTGCCCTTGAAGGTCGAGGCGACGCCCGCGAGCATGTCCTTGCCGGCCGCGTAGTTCGGCCCGATCAGGAAGACCGACTTCACGCCCTTCTGGTTCATGTAGAGACCCATCGCCTGCGGCGTCTGGTCGTTCTGCCACGAGGTCGAGAAGAAATAGGGCGAGCACAGTTCACCGGCGACCTGCGAGGGGCCGGCATTCGCGCCGATCAGGAAGGTCTTCGAATCGACGACCGGCTTGAGTGAGGCGAGCAGCACGTTCGACCAGATGTAGCCGACCACGAAGTCGACGTGGTCCGCCTCGATGAGCTTCTGCGTCTTCTGCTTGCCGACCTCCGGCTTCTGCTGGTCGTCCTCGTAGATCACCTCGACCGGCAGACCGCCCATCTTGCGGCCGAGATGATCGAGCGCGAGTTCGAACGAGTTGCGCATGTCGTTGCCGATCACGGCGGTCGGGCCGCTGAACGTGCTGACGAAGCCGATCTTGACGTTCTTGCTCTGCGCCAGCGCAGGTCCGCCCGCCAGCGCCAGGATGACGCCGGCTGTCAGTGCGGTCGCTTTCATGTGCCCCTCCGGTCGGGTTGTCCCTTGATCGGGGCGCGATGCTAGCGGATCGGTCCGGTGCGCAAAAGGTCGGTCGGACGGCTCCGGGGTGCCATGTCTGATCGATGGATCGGTGCGAGCCGCGGATGTGCCGCGCCTCACGCCCGCCCCTCGCCGCTGCCCTCTCGTCCGCTTGCCATCGCGTACCTTTTGTGCAGGTGTCTTGCGCCCGGCGCGGCCCGCCGACCGATGCCGGATCGTGGCGCAAGCCCCGGCCCGGGCGCCCACGAAGGACCGACAACCGCGCCGAATTCCTCTATACTCCGGCGACCCCCTGCGGTGGCCGCGCCCGCGCGACGCCACGCTCAAAGAGATCCCAAGGAGAGGGACATGGATCAGTACCTGCGTGAAATCCACGCCGACGACATCAACCCCCGCTACAACTGGAACCGCGCCCTGCCGGCGCTCGGCACCATGGGGGTCGACTTCGAGGAACGGGTGGACTACCGGCGGCTGCACCGCTATCGCCTCAGCCGTGTGAAACAGGCGCTGGAGAACTCCGAACTCGGCGCGCTGCTCGTCTTCGACGTCAACAACATCCGCTACATCACCTCGACCAAGATCGGCGAGTGGGAGCGCGACAAGCTCTGCCGCTGGGCGCTGCTCACCCGCACCGGCGATCCGATCCTGTGGGACTTCGGCTCGGCCGCCGTGCACCACAAGCTGTTCGTGCCGTGGCTCAAGCCGGAGAACTGCAAGGCCGGGCTCATCGGCCTGCGCGGCACCGTCAATCCCTCGTTCGGGCTGATGACGCGCCACGCCGAGGAGATCGCCGCGCTCATCCGCGAAGCCGGCGTCGCCGACATGCCGATCGGGGTCGACATCATCGAGCCGCCGATGATGTTCGAGCTGGAGAAGGCCGGCCTGAAGGTCGCCGACGGCCAGCAGGTGATGCTGGAAGCGCGCGAGATCAAGAACATCGACGAGATCGCGCTGCTCAACCGCGCGGCCGCGATGGTGGACGGCGCCTATCACCTCATCAACGAGGAGCTCAAGCCCGGCGTGCGCGAGAACGACATCGTCGCCAAGGTGAACGAGTTTCTCTATCGCAACGGCTCCGACGACGTGGAGGCGATCAACGCCATCTCGGGCGAGCGCTGCAATCCGCACCCGCACAACTTCACCGACCGTATGCTGCGGCCGGGCGACCAGGCGTTCTTCGACATCCTGCAGTCGTTCATGGGCTACCGCACCTGCTACTACCGCACGTTCAACGTCGGCCGCGCCACCCCGGTGCAGCACGACGCCTACAAGAAGGCGCGCGAGTGGCTCGATCGCGCGATCGAGCTGATCAAGCCCGGCGTCACCACCGACCGCGTCTGCAGCGTGTGGCCGAAGGCCGAGGAGTTCGGCTTCCCGGACGAGATGTCGGCGTTCGGCCTGCAGTTCGGCCACGGGCTCGGGCTTGCGCTGCACGAGCGCCCGATCATCAGCCGGGTCGTCTCGATGACGCACCCGACCGAGATCAAGGAAGGCATGGTGTTCGCGCTCGAGACCTACTGCCCCGCGACCGACGGCTATTCGGCCGCGCGCATCGAGGAGGAGGTCGTGGTCACCGACAAGGGCTGCCGCGTGATCACCCTGTTCCCGGCCGAGGAACTGCCGATCGCCAACCGCTATTGAGCGGCTTCGGTTCGAGATCGAGGGGCCCGTCGCGGCAACGCGGCGGGCTTTGGCGTCGCCCGCCTCAGCCTTCGAGCCCGCTCGGGACGTTCTTGTTCTCGCTCGCAAGCTTCATGCCCGACGCGAGCGCCATCGTCTCCATCAGGGCGGCGAAGTCCTTCTGCAGATAGGCCTGCGGATCGGGCTGCAGCATCGCGGCGCCGAAGTGGCTCTGCAGCACTTCGCGCGCGGCGGCGGTCACCGGCATCGGCACGTCGTGCTCGCGCGCGAGTTCGAGGCCGAGATCGAGATCCTTGCGCAGAAGCTCCGGTGTGAACGTCGTCGTCCAGTCGAGATTGACGAGCGCCGGGCTCTTGTAGCGCGTGAACATCGAGCCCATCACGCTGTTGTTCATGAAGGCGAGGAACGCGTGGCGCGGCACGCCCATCTTGTTGGCGAGCAGCGTGATCTCGATCAGGTTCTCGATCACGACGCCGAGCATCACGTTGTGGGCGATCTTGCAGATACGCGCGAGCTCTCCGTCGCCTACGAACGAGACGCCCTGCGGCGCGAACACCTCGATCATCGGCATCACCGTCTTGCACGCGGCTTCGGGCCCGGAGATCACCGCGGAGAGCCGGCCCGCCTTGATGACCTTGGCGTTGCCGCTCACCGGCGCGGCGACGAAATCGACGCCCTTTTCCTTGAGCCGGGCGCGGACGGCGGCCGATTCCTCGACCGCGATGGTCGAACAGTCGACGAAGATGCCGGGCAGCTTGTCCTTGGCGTTGGCGACGATGCCGTCCTTGCCGAAATAGACCTGCTCGAGATCCTTGCCGGTCGACACGATCGCGAACAGCACGTCGACCCCGGCGAGTTCGACCGGCTCGTCGACCACCTTTCCGCCGATGGCGGAGAGCGGCTCGGCCTTGGCGCGGGTGCGGTTCCAGATCGACACGTCATAGCCGGCCTTCAACAGCCGTTCGGCCATCGGGTAGCCCATTCGCCCCACGCCGATCCAGCCGATCTTCTGCTTGCCCTGCGCCATGATTTGTCTCCATCGGGGTACGCGGCGCGCTTGCCCGCGCGTGAGCCGAGGCCCCTATCACAGCGCCTCCGGGGCTTCAACCGCGTGCGCGCGCAGGTCTGCGCGGCGGTGCGACGAAGGGTCTCCGGCCTGCCCATGCTTTGCCCGATCCAAGAGCCCGCGCCGCAACGTATGCTTGTCGCGGCGCGCCGGGACGGACTATTCTCGGCGCCCACAGGCCGGGCAACCGACAACAACAAACCAGGCCGGACCGGGAGGAAAACGATGGCTCGGGCGTTCCGCGCGGCAGCGCAGCCGGACACCGCAATTTGCGCAGAAATCTCCGCGCCGGCCGACCCCGCGGCCGCCGCGCGCCCGCCCGCCTTGCACCGCGCGTGATCGCCCGACGTCCGATGCCCAGCGCCATTCCTGCCGCAGCCCACGACCAGCCGCTTCCCGCCGAACCGGCAGTGGACAAGACCGGCAGCCGCCTGCGCGCCGCCGCGCGGGTCGCATTTCCGTTCGTCGTCGTTGGAGGCCTGTGGGAGATCGTCGCCCACCTCGGCATCTTCCCGGCGCGGCTGTTTCCGTCGATCGAGGACGTTTTCGCGACCTTCGTGCAGCTCGCCGCCTCCGGCGTGCTGCTGCACCACGCGATCGACACCGTCATCCGCCTGCTCGCCGGATTTGCGCTCGCGGCCGTCGCCGGCGTGGCGATCGGCATCGCGATGGGGCGTTCACGCTTCGCCGAAGACATCTTCCTCCCCCTGGTGAGCATCGGAGCGCCCATTCCGGGGCTCGCCTATGCACCGCTTTTTCTGCTGTGGTTCGGACTCGGCAACGTATCCGCCGTCCTGCTGGTCGGCTTCGTCTCGGCCTTTCCGGTGATCATCAACAGCTGGACGGGTGTGAAAGCCGTCAAGGACATCTGGGTGCGCTCCGCGCAGGCGATGGGGGCCGACAACCGGCGCCTGTTCCGGCTGGTGATCGTGCCGGGCGCATTGCCCTACATCCTCACCGGCCTGCGTCTCGGGCTGGCGCAGGCCTGGCGCATCCTCGTGGCGGTGGAGATGCTCGCGGCGGTTCCCTGGGGCCTCGGCTGGCTCATCTTCGGGGCGCGGGAATTCCTCAACACTGACGTCATGCTGGCCGGCATCGCGGTGATCGCCGTCATCGGGCTGGCGCTCGAGAAGCTCGTGTTCCAGCGGCTCGAAGAGTTCACGGTCGTGCGCTGGGGGATGATGGTCGCATGAGCGGGCGCGGCGAACGCATGCATTCCTTCGTGCGCGCGAGCGTCACGCTCATGTTCGTCGCCGCCGCCTACGAGGCGACCGCGCGCAGCGGCTTCTTCGCCCCGGCGCTGCTGCCGACGCTGCCGACCGTCACCCACACGCTCGTCGGCATGCTGGCGGACGGCACCATGCTCGACCACGCCGCGCACACGCTCCTGCGCGTGCTGGTCGGCTTTGCGTTTTCCGTCGCGGTCGGGCTTCCGCTCGGCATCCTGATGGCGCGCGTGCGCGCAGTCGAGAACTTCGTGCTGCCGCTGGCGAGCGCGCTGATGCCGATCCCCTCGCTCGCCTGGGTGCCGGTGTTCATCCTGTGGTTCGGCATCGGCGACACCGTCGCCGTCCTGATCGTGTTCTACGCCTCGCTGTTCCCGATGCTGCTCAACACGTGGTCGGGTGTACGCGCGGTCAATCCGCTGTGGCTGCGGGCGGCCGGCGCCATGGGGGCGAGCGAGCGCGCGCTGTTCTGGAAGGTGATCATCCCGGGCGCCTCGCCGTTCATCATCGTCGGCCTGCGCCAGGCCTTCCTGCGCTCCTGGATCGCGGTGGTCGGCGCCGAAATGCTGGCGGCCTCCGACTGGGGCCTCGGCTGGGTGATCTTCGACGCCAAGGAATTCCTCAACGCCGACGTCATGCTCGCCGCGCTCGCCGTCATCGGCTGCATCGGCTTCGTGTTCGAGCGGCTGGTGTTCGGCTCGCTCGAGCGCGCGACCGTCATGCGCTGGGGCATGGTACGGCCGACCAAGACGTAGAACCGCAGAGAAACGGAAACCGGAATGCTGCCGATCGAAGTGCGCGACGTCTCCCTCATCTATGCGACGCCCAGCGGCAAGGTGCCGGGCGTGCAAGGCGTCAGCTTCGCCATGGAGGCATCGGAGTTCCTCTGCATCGTCGGCCCGAGCGGTTGCGGCAAGTCGACGCTGCTCAACATCATCGCGGGATTCCTGAGCCCGGCGGCCGGCGAGATCCGCATCGGCGGCAAGGCGGTGACCGGCCACGGGCTCGACCGCGGCGTCGTGTTCCAGGACTTCGCGCAGCTGTTTCCCTGGCGCACCGCGCTCGGCAACGTCGCCTTCGGGCTGGTGATGAAGGGCGTCGGCAAGGCCGAGCGCGAAGAGATCGCCATGAAGCAGCTTCGCCTGGTGAAGCTGGAAAAATTCGCCCGATCCTATCCGCATCATCTCTCGGGCGGCATGCAGCAGCGCGTCGCCATCGCCCGCGCGCTCGCCTACAACCCGGCGGTGCTGCTGATGGACGAGCCGTTCGCCGCGCTCGACGCGCTGACCCGCGACGATATGCAGCGGCTGTTGGCCGACGTATGGCGCGAGACGCGCAAGACCGTGATCTACGTGACCCACAACGTCGCGGAAGCGGTCTATCTCGCCGACCGGGTCATCGTCATGACCCCGCACCCCGGCACGGTGAAGACCGAGGTGCCGATCGCGCTGCCGCGGCCGCGCGATCCGCTGAGCGTCGAATTTCTGGAGCACCAGAAGGAACTCCTTCGCTACCTCGGCGAACAGGCCGGGAGCGCCTGACGAGGAGCAAAGGGCCGATCCGTCACCGAGAGGGAGGAAGCAACATGACAACACGGCACGCAGGAATGACCCGCCGCCAGGTCCTCGCCGCCAGCGGCGCGGGCGTGCTGGCCGCCGGGCTCGGACCCTCGCTGCCCGCGCTCGCACTCGCGACCGTGCGCCAGGGGTATCAGACGAACATCTGGGGCATGCCGACTTACTATCTGATGCGGTCGGGCCTGCTGGAGAAGCACGGCATCAAGTTCGAGGAATTCGCGGTGCCGTCCGGCAACCTCACCATGCAGCAGATGGTCGCCCGCCAGGTCGATCTCGGCACCTATGCGGGCCAGTCCTTCATCATCGGCAATGCGCGCGGCGGCCTCGTCGCGATCGCCAACATCGAATACGTGGGCCGCACCACGCGCGTCATGGCGCGCAAGGAGCTCAACATCAAGAAGATCGAGGACCTGCGCGGCAAGAAGGTCGCCAACCAGACCGGCTCCTCGATCGGCAACGTGTTCGTCGACACGATCGCGCCGGCGCACGGCCTCAAGAAGGGCGACTATCAGGAAGTCCGCATGGACGTGAACGACATGGTGGCGGCCATGGCGGCCAAGACCGTGGACGCCATGGTCAACGTTGAGCCCTACAACGCCATCGCCGAAGCGGACGGCATCGCGACGACCATCATGGACTACTGGGACGTCGACAAGATGCCGGTGTTCATGGCGGCGACGCCCGAATTCGTGCAGCAGAATCCCGACACGGTCGTGGCCTATCTGAAGGCCTGGCTCGACGCCGGGCGCGACTTCAAGGAGAACCCGAAGAAGGTGGCCGACGTGATCTACGCCTTCTACAAGGAGAAGGGCTACAAGATGTCGCTCGACACCTTCCAGAAGGCGATGTCGCGCATCGAGGTCAACCCCGGCTTTCCGAAGGACCTCGACCCCTACATGCAGGAGCAGGCGGAGATCCTGCTCAAGGCGAAGAAGATCAAGGCGATTCCGGACTGGAAAAAGGCACTGCGCACGGAATTCATGGACAAGGCCCGGGCCTGAACCCGGCCGCCGCCGGGCGCGCCGTGCAGGCCTGTTGA
The DNA here is from genome assembly GCA_964538565.1 of uncultured Hyphomicrobiales bacterium. GTDB lineage: Bacteria > Pseudomonadota > Alphaproteobacteria > Rhizobiales > Xanthobacteraceae > CAYVBN01. The sequence goes on from CAZIGW010000055.1 coordinate 35,891, forward strand.
TCCCCGCGCGCATGAAGACTAAACGAGGAGGCCGGCGCGTCGCCGGCCCTTTCGCCGCCGGACCCGAATTTCCGTTTTTGTTGATCCCGCATGGAGAGCCGCATGAACGTCGCCGAGAAGAACCCGACAAAAAAGGGCATGTCCGAACCGATTACGTGGAATTTCAAGCTGCTCGCCCAGCACGAACTCGACGGCTTCGGCGGCATGGGCGAAGGGATGGCGGTCCAGGTCGCCAAGGACGGCCGCCGCATCATCTGGCTCGCGCACGAGAGCGCGCCGAAGAACTTCACGGCCGTCGACGTCTCCGACCCGCGCAAGCCGAAGGTCGTGGTGCAGACGGATCTGCCGCAGAGCCACATGCGCTCGAACTCGCTGGAGATCTCGGGCGACATCATGGCGGTCGCCTACCAGACCCAGAAGGTCGGGCAGCAGCCGGCCGGCTTCGAGCTGTTCGACATCTCCGTGCCGGAGAAGCCGAAGTCGATCGTCTTCGTGGACGCCTCGGGTCCCTATTCGCGCGGCGTTCACCAGCTCTGGTTCTGCGACGGCGAATACGTCCACATGGCGTCCGGCGCGGCCGACTTCAAGCCGACGCATCCGCTCGACGACCAGTGCTACCGCATCTTCGACGTGCGCAACCCCTCGAAGCCGACCGAGGTCGGCCGCTGGTGGCTGCCCGGCACGCGCGAGGGCGACGGCGCGCCGCCGCCGGTGCGCCACACGCACATGGACAAGGGCTTCCGCGCCCACAACACCAACGTCTATCCGCAGCGTCCCGACCGCTGCTACCTCGGCTACATCGACGCCGGCATGTTCATCATGGATATTTCCGACAAGTCGAAGCCGAAGCCGATCGCCCGCTGGGACAATTCGCCGCCCTACACCGGCTTCACCCACACGGTGCTGCCGCTGTTCGAGCGCAACCTGCTGGTCGTCACCGACGAGTCGACCGTCGACGACGCCAAGGACTGGCCGAAGCTGATCTGGATCCTCGACGCGCGCGAGGAGAGCAATCCGGTTCCGATCGCCACCTGCCCGATTCCGGACTACGAGTCGTTCATGCACCGCGGCGGGCGCTTCGGCGCGCACAACATCTTCGAGAACACGCCCTCGCCGTACGCCTGGCACTCCGACCAGGTGATCGTCGGCACGTTCTTCAACGGCGGGCTGCGCGCCTACGACATCTCCAATCCGTACCAGCCGAAGCCGGCCGCGACCTTCGTGCCGCCGGCCCCGGCACTCAATCCGCACGGCACGATCCAGCTCAACGACGTGTTCATCGACGAGCGCGAGATCGTCTACACGGTCGACCGCCACAGCGGTGGGCTCTACATCCTGGAGATGGACTTCTGACCGCGCTGCGGATCTTCCCCTCCGCGGAGGCGGGACTCTTCGGCCGCCGGCACAAGCGCGAACGCGGCACGCGTCTCCCGGTCACGATCGTGACCGGGTTTCTCGGAGCCGGAAAGACCACTCTGGTGAGGCACTTTCTGGCTTCGCCGGAAGGGCGCGGCACCGCCGTGGTGGTCAACGAGTTCGGGGCGACCGGCATCGACGATGCGCTCCTGCGCGGCAGCACCGACGAGACCGTGCTGCTCGGCAACGGCTGCCTGTGCTGCAACGTCCGCACCGACCTGCAGGTCGCGCTGCGCACGCTGGTCGCCGAGCGCGAGCGCGGCCTCGTCCCGCACTTCGGCCGCATCGTGATCGAGACGAGCGGTCTCGCGGACCCCGGCCCCATTCTCTCGACATTTGCGACCGACCGGGCGCTGGGCGGCGAATTTTGCGTCGAGACGGTGCTGGTGGCGGTCGATGCCGCGACCGGCATTTCGACCCTCGATCAGTTCTCCGAGGCGCGCCGCCAGGCGATCCTCGCCGACCGGCTGGTGTTGACGAAGACCGATCTCGCCGACGACGCCACCCTCGTGCAGCTGCGCGCGCGCCTGCGCGTGCTCAATCCGCGCGCGGACATCAGGCTGGCGCGGCACGGCGCGCTTGATCCGGCCTGCTTCGTCTCGGCGCCCGCGCAGGCCGGACCCGCGTCGGGATTCCTCGCCGAGGCCGCGCACAGCGACGGCATCCAGAGCTTCGTGCTGGTCGATGAACGTCCGATCGCCTGGGAGACGTTCGAACGCGCGATGCAGACGCTCCTTTCGCTGCGCGGGCGCGATCTTCTGCGCATCAAGGGGCTGCTGCATGTCGCGGGAGCGCGCGGGCCGATCGTGGTGCAGTTCGTTCAGCACCTCGCGCATCCGCCGGTCGAGCTCACCGCCTGGCCCGATGCGGGGCGCGCGAGCCGCCTCGTCTTCATCGCCCGCGACGTGAGCCAGCGCCAGGTCGAGGACCTGTTCGCGGCCGTGCGTGCGCTGGGAACATCCTCCCGCGAGGGGAATTCCGTTTCGCCGTAGAGCGTACGATCGAGAAGGACGGCGCGGGCGCGGCGGACCGCCGCCTCGCCGTTGCTCAATTGTGGTCGCGGCCGGTGATTTCCTCCTGCCAGGGCGCGACCCAATGCTCGAACACGCCGATCAGGCTGTTGAGACCGATCGCCATCACCATCAGGATGATGATCGGCACGAACATCGTCGCGGTGTCGAAATTGTTGGCGGAGTTGATGATGATGGCGCCGAGCCCGGAAATCGTGGTGAAGAACTCGGCGATCACCATGCCGACCACGGCGCGGCCGACCGCGAGGCGGATGCCCGCCATGATGTAGGGCAGCGTCGCCGGCAGGATGATGCGCCGCAGGATCACGTGATCCGGCGCCACGAAGGACTTGCCGACCTCGATCAGGCTCTTGGGGACCGCGGTCACACCGAGCCAGGTGTTGATGCAGATCGGGAACACCGACATCAGCAGCACGACCGCCGCCTTCACGGCAAAGCCGAGCCCGAGCCACAGCACGAGCAGCGGCACCAGCGCAACCAGCGGCATGGCGTAGCCGGCGGTGACGTAGATTCCGAGCCCGGCCTCGAGTGCGCGGAAGCGCCCGATCACGAGCCCGAGCGGCACCCCGATGAGGATCGCGAGCCCGTAGCCGAGCACGAACGGCTGCAGACTCTCGAACAGGGCCGAGCCCAGCTTGCCGCTGCGCAGGAGATCCACGAAGGCGACCGCGATGGCGCTCGGATAGGACCCGAACACCGGATTGATGTCGCGGCCGAAGATCTCCCACAGGACGACCGCTCCGCCGAGCGACAGCGTGGTGATCGCCCAGCGCGGCAACGTGCGTCTTGCGGGCGCGGTCACGGGCTTGTCCGCGGCATCCTGAGGCTGCGTTGTCTGAACCCGGGCGGTTTGACTGCCGACGATCTCGGTCATGGTGTTTCCACTCGTCGAATTCGGTGAAGCGTTCAGTGCAGCACGGCGCCGTCCGCGTGCAGCGCCTTCCACACCCGATACCGGGTCTCGGCGAATTCCTTGAGGCCGCGCACGACGCCGAGGTCCCCGCGCGGCCGCTTCAACGGAACGTCCATTGTCTCCGTCACGCGGCCCTCGCGCATCACCACGATGCGGTCGGCGATGAGCACCGCCTCGTCGAGGTCGTGCGTGACGAACAGGATCGTCTTCCGGGTACGGGCGTGAATGTCGAGCAGCTCCGCCTGCATGGTCTCGCGGGTCTGCGCGTCGAGCGCGCCGAACGGCTCGTCCATCAGCAGCACCTTGGGGTCGATCGCCAGCGCCCGGGCGATGCCGACGCGCTGCTTCATGCCGCCGGAGAGCTGATGCGGCCGCCGGTTCCAGGAATCGCGCAGGCCGACGAGGTCGAGATAGCGACTGGCCGTATCGCGCAGCTGCGCGCCGCGCATCCCCTTCATCTCGAGCGCGAACATCACGTTCTGCAGGGCGGTCAGCCACGGCAGCAGCTCGGCATGCTGGAACACCATGCCGCGATCGTGGCCACAGCCCTTGACCTCGCGCCCGTCGACCGTCACGCGGCCGCCGGTCGCGGAATCGAGCCCCATGGCGATGCGCAGCGCGGTCGTCTTGCCGCAACCGCTCGGGCCGATGAGAGCAACGATCTCACCGTCGCGGACGGTGAAATTCACCCGCCGAAGCGCGTCGATCGTCTGCAGTTCACCCCCCACACGGAGCGTGAACCGTTTGGAAACGTCGATCAGACTGACTTCGCCCATACCGCACTCCGCTGACGTTGCGCCGGCGCGACCGGCCGAGCCGAAGCACTGCCGCCCGTGCCCCGACCCTGCAAGTTCGAGGCCGATGCCGGTCCCGGGCACCCCGGTCCGGCGGCAGCCCTCGCAGCCATGCCTTCCGGCCCCTTTTTGGTTCGAAAACCGGTGCCCCGGCAACGTCGCCCGGCCCCGCCCCGGGCGGCAATCTAGCGACACCGGGCGGTTTGGTACACCGGTGTCTTTGCCGCAAGCCCACGGTCGGGGCCGGCACCCCGGCCCCACCGGCCCCGTGCCGGGATCTCGGAGCCTGCGACCTCGCGTCCCGCAAGAACTGCGTCACAAGAATTGCGTCGCGCCGATGTTCCAATGACCGCGCGTCTGGACTAGGCTCGCGGTTCCGAAGCGTTCGTCAAGACGCCGCACGCCCGGGCTACGGCGGCCCCTGGATCCGCCGGACCTGGCAATTTCCGGGAGGCACTCCAGCCATGCGCCAAAAATTTTCCCTGAACGTCAACGGGCAGGTCCACTCGGTGGAAGCCGATCCCGACATGCCGTTGCTCTATGCGCTGCGTAACGACATCGGCCTCAACAATCCGCATTTCGGTTGCGGGCTCGCGCAGTGCGGCGCCTGCACGGTTCATCTCGACGGCCAGCCCACCCGTTCGTGCATCACACCGCTCTCGGCCGTCGGCGACGCCAAGATCGTCACGCTGGCCGGGCTCGGCACGGAGGAGCATCCGCATCCGCTGCAGAAGGCCTACGTGGAAGAGCAGGTGCCGCAGTGCGGCTACTGCATCAACGGCTGGATCATGACCGCCGCCGCGCTCCTGCGCGAGAAGAAGAAGCCGACCGACGCCGAGATCAAGGACGCCCTGTCGGGGTTGAAGTGCCGCTGCGGGACGCATGTCGGCATTCTGCGCGCGGTGCGCCGCGCCGCCGAGATGATGGGCTGAGGGAGGCGATCATGACCAAGATGGACAAAGCCACCGCGTTCTCCCGCCGCGCAATCCTCAGGTCGGGTGGCGCGCTCGTCGTTTCGATCGGCATGCCGGTCGGTTTCAACACGGTGCTCGACATCCAAGCGGCTTACGCGCAGGGAGCGGCCTTCGCCGTCGACACCAAGCCGCCGCTCGTGCCGAGCGAGCTTGCCTCCTACATCGCGATCAACGCCGACGGCTCCGTCTCCGCCTTCTTCGGCAAGATGGACATGGGCCAGGGCCTGTTCGTCGCCATCGGCCAGATCGTGGCCGAAGAACTCGACGTGCCGTTCCACAGCGTCAAGGTGTTCATGGGGGACACCGCGACGAGCGTGAACCAGGGCGGCGCCTCCGGCTCGACCGGCATCCAGGACGGCGGCAAGCAGATGCGCGTGGCCGCCGCCGAGGCGCGGCGCGTGCTCGTCGAAATGGCCGCCGCCAAGCTCGGGCTGCCGTCCGATCAGCTGACGGTGACCGACGGCATCGTGCACGCCAAGAGCGACCTGTCGAAGAAAGTCAGCTACGGCGAGCTGATCGGCGGCCGCTACTTCAACGTCCAGCTCGACTGGAACAAGAAGTACGGAAACCCGCTCTACGCGCCCGGCAAGGCGCAGCCGAAGCCGGCGAGCGCGCACAGGATCGTCGGCCAGCCGATCAAGCGCGAGGACATCGCCCCGAAGGTCTACGCGCGGCAGGACTTCGTCACCGACATCAGGCGGCCCGGCATGCTGCACGGGCGGATGATCCGCCCGGCGGTCGCCGGATCGGTCCCGGTGAAGGTCGACGAAAGCTCGATCAAGGACATCGCGGGCGCGAAGGTCGTCTGGCAGAAGGGTTTCCTTGCCGTCGTCGCCGAGCACGAATGGGACGCGATCCAGGCGGCGCAGAAGCTGAAGGTCGAGTGGTCGAACGCCAGCCCGCCCTTCCCCGAGCAGGCCTCGCTCTACGACCACATCCGCAAGACCGCCGCGCGCACGCGCCAGGTCGAGAAGGAGAACGGCAACGTCGAGGAGGCGTTCAAGAACGCCGCCCGTGTGATCGAAGCCGAGTACGAGTGGCCGTTCCAGTCGCACGCCAGCATGGGCCCGGCCTGCGCCGTGGTGGAGATCAAGGACGGCCTCGTCACCTGCTGGACCGGCTCGCAGAAGTCGCACTTCGTGCGCGAGGGCCTCGCCGACACGCTCGGCATTCCGGTCGAGAAGATCCATGCGATCTGGGTGCCGGGCCCCGGCTCCTACGGCCGCAACGACGCCGACGACGCCGCCATGGACGCGGCGGTGCTGGCGCAGGCGACCGGCCGCCCGGTGCGCGTGCAGTACATGCGTGAACAGGGCACCGGCTGGGATCCCAAGGGCCCGGCCTCGATCCACCGCGCGCGCGTGGCGATCGACGCGTCCGGCAAGGTGGTGGCCTACGAGTTCCTCAGCAAGGGATTCTCGCGCGTCGACGTCAACACCAACGGCGGCCACGCCAGGGACACGCTCGCCGGGCACTTCCGCGACGTGGCGCTGAAGTCGGGCGACGGGTTCGGCGTGCCGGCGGAATCCTACGTGTTCGACAACAAGCGGCTCGCCTGGGAAACGATCCCGCCGCTGCTCGACCGCGCCTCGCCGCTGCGCAGTTCGCATCTGCGCGACCCGGTCGGACCGCAGATCCACTTCGCGAGCGAGTCCTTCATGGACGAGGTCGCGGCGGCCCTCAACGTCGACCCGGTCGAATTCCGGCTGCGCCACATCAAGGACCCGCGCGACGTCGCCGTCATCAAGGCGGCGGTGGGGAAGTCGGGCTGGCAGACGCGGCCCTCGCCGCGCAAGGACCAGACCGGCGAGACCGTCTCCGGCCGCGGCATCGCCTACGCGCAGCGCAACGGGACGCGCGTCGCCATCGTGGCGGAGGTCGAGATCAACCGCCGCACCGGCAAGATCTGGGCGCGCAAGTTCACCGTCGCGCACGACTGCGGCCAGATCATCAACCCGGACGGTCTGACCAAGACGATCGAGGCCAACATCGTGCAGGGGACGAGCCGCACGCTGTGGGAGGAGGTGAAGTTCGACAGGAAGTCGGTCACCAGCGTCGACTGGATGACCTACCCGATCCTCGACATCACCGAGACCCCGGAGACGATCGACGTGACGCTGATCAACCGGCCCGAGATCGCGCCTTCCGGCGCCGGCGAGCCGTCGACCCGTCCGGTCGCGGCGGCCATCGCCAACGCGATCTTCGACGCGACCGGCGTGCGCATCCGGCGCGTGCCGTTCTCGCCTGACCACGTGAAATCGGCCCTGTCCTGAACCGGGTCGCTCTCGACGCTTCGAGGGGCCGGCGCTCGCCGGCCCCTTCTTTGTGCGGGCCGGACGGCCTCGCTGCGATCCCCGCCGGGCCCCGCGCCGCGGCCGAAAGACCGTTTGCGCCCACCCCGGGTTCGTGGTTTTTATCGCTGCCGCCCGGGCGGCCGTGACTCGAACCAAACCCAACAAGCTGCGAGGAAACGTCGGTGAAGCAGGTCGAAGCTGCGGTGATCGGAACCGGATGGTGCGGGGGCATCCGCGCCGAAACGCTGTCGCGCTCGGCGCTCGTGGACAAGCTGCACGTGTGCGAGATCCGCCCCGATCGGCTGGCGGAAATCAAGGCGGTCACCAACGCGGCGACCGCAACGCTCGACTATCAGGACATCATCCGCAATCCCGACATCTCGGTCGTCTACGTCTGCACCACGCCGGAGCAGACGCACTTTCCCATCACACGCGACTGCCTGAAGGCCGGCAAGCACGTTCTGCTGGAGAAGCCGATCGCGATGCAACTGTGGGAGGCCGACGAGCTGATCACGATCGCGCGCCGCGGCGGCCTGAAATTCACCATCGGATATTCGCAGCGCTTCAACACCAAGTTCGCCTTCGCCAAGAAGAAGATCGTCGACGGCACGCTCGGCCGTCCGGTGAGCGTGATGGTCAGCCGCCACCTCAGCCGCAGCCTCGGCAAGAAGATCGCGAGCCGCGTGAAGCTCTCGCCGGTCGTCATGGAATCGACCCACGACCTCGATTTCGTGTTCTGGCTGCTCGAGCCGGCAAAGCCGGTGCGGGTCTACTCGCAGGGATCCTACGGCTACATGCAGGCGGTGAACGGCTCCTACGACTGCATGTGGACCACGGTGACGATGGACAACGGCGTCGTGGTCGTGCTGGGCGGCGGCTGGAACCTGCCGCCGAGCTATCCGAACTACTGCTCGACCTGGGTGGAGATCACCGGCACCGAAGGCGCGCTCATCCTCGACGACACTCATCGCGACAACTGGCTCAACACCGTGCAGGAGGGCACGCGCTTCCCGATGTCCACCATGCCGGGCGAGCAGGTCGACCACGTGTTCGCCGGGCAGATGGGCCCGGAGACGATCCATTTCCTCGAGTCCTGCATCATGGATCGCCCCGTCATGGTGACGCCGGAGAGCGCCCGCATGGTGATGGAGTGCTATACGGCCGCCGATCTCTCGGCCGAGCGCAACGAGCCGATCGACCTGCCGCTGTCGAACGAGGCCCTCTCCGCCATCGCCGAGAACCATCAGCGGCAGGCCGTCGGCTGAGCCGGCACCGTCCTTCACGATCGCAGGAGGCATCATGGCTGCGGCGACCGCCACGAACTCCGATCGCGCCTTGCGCCTCGAGGATCCGCCGCTGCTGCGCGGGGAAGGCCGTTTCGTCGACGACGTGCGGCGACCCAACCAGGCGTTTGCCGCGTTCGTCCGCTCGCCGCATGCCGCCGGCCGCATCCGCAAGATCGACACCGCGGACGCGTCGCGCGCGCCCGGCGTGGTCGCGGTTCTGACCGGGGCCGACATGATAGCAGCGGGCGCCGGCAGCATCTCGCGCCACCCGCCGATGGTCGGCCGCGGCGGCGCCAGGCTCGTGATGCCGTTCCGGCCCGCGCTCGCCGACGAACGGGTGGCGCACGTCGGCCAGGCGGTTGCGCTCGTGATCGCCGATTCCGCCGGCCAGGCGCAGGACGCCGCCGAACGGGTCGCGGTCGACTACGAACCGCTGCCCGCCGTCACGGACGTCCGCGCGGCCCTCGAAAAGGATGCGCCGCAGGTCTGGAGCGAAGCACCCGGCAACGTGGCGCTCGACTGGCCGGGCCCCGTGGCGGACGACGGCGCGAACGCGCGCGCGGTCGAGGAGGCATTCGCCGCGGCCGCGCACATCGCCCGGGTCTCGCTCGTCAACCAGCGGCTCGTCGTCGCCACCATGGAGCCGCGCGGCGCGACCGCCGAGTACGACGCAGCCGGTGATACCTATACGCTGCGCACCTGCTCGCAGAGCGCCGCGGTGGTGCGCGACCAGCTTGTCTCGATCATGAACTGGCCGCGCGAGCGCCTGCGGGTCATCAGCGAGGATGTGGGCGGTGCCTTCGGGATGAAGACCCCCGTATACCCGGAGTACCCGGCGCTGCTCGTCGCCGCCAAGCACACCCGCCGGCCGGTGCACTGGATGTCGACCCGCTCCGAGGCGTTTCTGAGCGACAACCAGGGACGCGACGGAATTCTCGAGGCGGAGCTGGCGCTCGACGAAAAGGGAAAATTCCTCGCGCTGCGCGTACGCGAGCTTGCGAGCCTCGGCGCCTTCGTGACGCCGGCCGGCGCGCATCTCGCGACCACCAATTTCGCGCGCTGCTTTCCCGGCATGTACCGCATTCCCCGCATCGACGTCGGGGTGAAGTGCGTGTTCACCAACACGGTGCCGACCGGACCCTATCGCGGCGCCGGACGGCCGGAAGCGAACTATCTGCTCGAGCGGCTGGTCGACGAGGCCGCGCGCGTCAGCGGCATCGACCGCGTGAGCCTGCGGCGGCGCAACCTCATTCCGAAATCGGCGATGCCGTATCGCACGCCGGTCGGCACCACATACGACAGCGGCGATTTCCCGGCCGTGTTCGACAGGGCGCTAGCAGCGAGCGGCTACAAGGAATTTTCCCAACGCCGGCGCGAGGCCAGAAAGCGCGGAAAGTTTCGCGGCATCGGCATCTGCTGTTTCGTCGAGCACTCGGGCGGCCTGCCGACCGAGGGCGCCGCGATGACGTTTCCGGGCGATGGCCGGATCGAGGTGGGCATCGGCGTGCAGGCGACCGGCCAGGGCCATGCGTCGGTGTTCGGCCGCCTCGCCGCCGCGCGGCTCGGCGTGCCGGCCGATCGCGTCACGGTGCGGCAGGGCGACACGCAGCTCGGCGTGGCGAGCTCGGCTTCGGTCGCGTCCCGCTCGGCGATGGTGGTCGGCACCGCGATCGTGCGCGTCGCAGAGGCGGTGGTCGAGAAGGGACGCAAGGTTGCCGCGCAACTGCTCGAAGCGGCCGATTCCGACATCACCTACCGGGACGGCATGTTCGCGGTCGCGGGCACCGACCGGCGGCTGTCGCTGTTCGAGGTCGCGGCACGGGCGAAAGACCTTCATGCACGCGGCGAGATCGCCGAGACGCTCGACACCAATCTCACGGCCGACACGCCTCAGACGTTTCCCAACGGCTGCCACGTCGCCGAGGTGGAGGTCGATCCGGAGACCGGCGTCGTCTGCGTGGTCACCTACACGGCGGTCGACGATTGCGGCAACGTGCTCGACCACATGATCGTCGAGGGACAGGTGCAGGGCGGCATCGCCCAGGGGCTCGGCCAGGCGCTGTTCGAGAATGTCGTGTACGACGGCGACAGCGGTCAACTCGTTACCGGGTCGTTCATGGACTACGCCATGCCGCGCGCGAGCGACATGCCGGCGATCGTCGGCTCGGAGCTGTCCGTCGCCGCCACGACCAATCCGCTCGGCGTGAAGGGCGTCGGCGAGGCGGGCACGATCGGTTCGCTCGCCGCCATCATGAACGCCATCGCGGATGCGCTGCCGGAAGGAGCCGGCGCCAGGCTCGACATGCCGGCGACGCCCCAGCGGGTGTGGGACGCTTGCCGGTCGGCGTCATAGGACACCGCGGCAACGCTGGCGACGCCGCCTTGCCGGGCGCTTGGCAACCCTCGCCGGGGACGCCGTACGCAAACCGCGACGCGCGTCCCACCATGCGGGTCACCTTCGCGCGACCGCGCCCCGTCACGATTCTGTGAGACCGAGCGGAGCCGTCATAGGCGGGCCTTTTTGTAACAATTCAAAGCAGGCTATGATCCCGGCAAAACGAACGCACGCAAACGCGCAGCGACTGCGAGGAGGAAGGGATGATTCGTCTTACCATCAACGGAACCGCGCATGAGGTCGACGTCGAGCCCGACACTCCGCTGCTGTGGGTCTTGCGCGAACAGGTCGGCCTGACTGGCACCAAGTACGGCTGCGGCATCGCCCAGTGCGGCGCCTGCACGGTCCACATCGACGGCGTGGCGACCCGCTCCTGCGGTCTGCAGGTGGGCGACGCGGTCGGAAAGCAGATCACCACGATCGAAGGTCTCGCTTCCAACGGCAGCATGCACCCGGTGCAGAAGGCCTGGCTCGATCTCGACGTGCCCCAGTGCGGCTATTGCCAGAGCGGCATGATCATGGCGGTCGCGGCCCTCCTGAAGGAGAAGCCCAAGCCCACCGATGCCGATATCGACGAGGCGATCACCAACATCTGCCGATGCGGCACGTACCAGCAGGTTCGCGCCGCGATCCACGCTGCTGCCACGAACGCGTAAAGGGGGAGGCAGCCATGACCATCATGCCGAAGATCGATCGCCGTTCGTTCCTCGTTGGCAGCGCCGCCGCGGGCGGCGGTCTCGCCCTCGGATTGCAGCTCCCGCTCGGTCCGGACACGGTTCGCGCGGCCGGCAGCGCGCCCGAGGTCAACGCCTGGGTGGTGATCCGGCCGGACGACACCGTCGTCATCCGCATCGCCCGCTCGGAAATGGGCCAGGGCACGCTGACCGGCCTGGCGCAGCTCGTCGCCGAAGAGCTCGACTGCGACTGGTCGAAGGTCACGACCGAATATCCGACGCCCGGCCAGAACGTGGCGCGCAAGCGCGTATGGGGCGACTTCGCCACCGGCGGCAGCCGCGGCATTCGCGCCTCGGAGGATTACGTGCGCAAGGGCGGCGCGGCCGCCCGCATGATGCTGATCCAGGCGGCGGCGAACGAATGGAAAGTGTCGCCCGCCGAGTGCAGCGCCGCGAACAGCGTCATCACCCACAAGGCGAGCGGACGCTCGACGACCTACGGGAAGGTCGCGGACGCCGCCGCCAAGCTCGAGCCGCCGAAGGACATCAAGCTCAAGGATCCGAAGGACTGGAAGATCGCCGGCAAGCCGCTGAAGCGGCTCGACACCCTTCCCAAGCTGAGCGGCAAGCAGATCTACGGCATCGATCTCAAGTTGCCCGGCATGCTCAACGCCGCCATCAAGGCCTGCCCGGTGTTCGGCGGCACGGTGAAGAGCTTCGACTCCGCCAAGGTCGAAGGCATGAAGGGCGTGAAGAAGGTCATGCAGGTCGGCAATGACGCGGTCGCCGTCGTCGCCGACACCTGGTGGCACGCCAAGACGGCGCTCGACGCGCTCCCGATCGTCTGGGACGAGGGTCCGAACGCCAAGGTCTCAAGCGCCTCGATCGCCGAATTCCTGAAGGAGGGACTGACGGCCGAGCAGGCGTTCGTCGGCAACCGCAACGGTGACGTGAAGGCGGCGCTCTCCGGCGCGGCGAAGACGGTGGAAGCCGTGTACGGCTATCCCTACCAGAACCACGCCACGATGGAGCCGATGAACGCGACCGCGCTCTACACGCCGGATCGTTGCGAGGTGTGGTGCCCGACGCAGAACGGCGAAGCGGCGTTCGCGGCCGTGCTCGAAGCCTCGGGCCTGCCGGCGTCGAAGTGCGACGTGCACAAGCTCCTGTGCGGCGGCGGCTTCGGCCGGCGCGGGCGCAGCGACTACGTCACCCAGGCCGTCCTCATCGCCAAGCAGATGCCGGGCACGCCGATCAAGCTCATCTGGTCGCGCGAAGAGGACATGACCCACTGCACCTATCATCCGATCACGCAGGCCAAGCTGGTCGGCGGGCTGGATGCGGCGGGCAACCTTCAGACCCTCCACATCCGCATATCGGGACAGTCGATCCTCACCTCGCTGTTCCCCTCGCGGCTGCAGAACGGCATGGATCCGGCGACGTTCCAAGGCCTCGCCCCCAAGGGCGAAGCCGCCATCGGCTACACGGTGCCGAACCTCCTGGTGGAGCACGCGATGCGCAATCCGCACGTGCCGCCGGGCTTCTGGCGCGGCGTCAACGTCAACCAGAACGCCATCTATCTCGAGTGCTTCATGGACGAGCTGGCGCATGCGGCCGGACAGGATCCGCTCGAGTTCCGGCGCAAGCTGATGGCCAACCACCCGTTGCATCTCGGCGTGCTCAACGCGGTCGCCGAGAAGGCCGGATGGGGCAAGCCGGCGCCGGCCGGCGTCTTCCGGGGCATCGCCCAGCACATGGGGTACGGCAGCTACGTCGCCGCCGTCGCCGAAGTGTCGGTCAGCGACAAGGGCGAGTTGAAGATCCACCGCATCGTCGCCGCGACCAATCCCGGCTACGCCGTCAATCCGGCGCAGATCGAGCGGCAGGTCGCGGGTTCGTTCGTCTACGGGCTCTCCGCCATGCTGTACGGCGAATGCACCGTCAAGGACGGCGCCATCGAGCAGACGAACTTCGACACTTACAACGTGATGCGCATCGCCGAGATGCCGAAGGTCGAGGTGATCGTCATGCCGACCGGCGGCTTCTGGGGTGGCGTCGGCGAGCCGACGATCTGCGTCGCGGCGCCGGCGGTGCTCAACGCGATCTTTGCGGCGACCGGCAAGCGCATCCGCACGATCCCGCTCAAGAACCACGACCTGCGCAAGGCGTGAGGCGACGGGCGGCGGCCCCGCAGCCGCCGCCCGCACGTTTGCCGATGAGGGCAGCATTCCTCTGCATCGGCGCGGCAGCGGCCGTCATCTCGACTGCCCCTGCATTCGCCGGCCAAGCCGGGACGCCGTTCGGCGTCGCCGCCTGCACGGGCTGTCATCCTGCCCACGCCGGCGCGCCGAACGCGATTCCCTCGTTGGCGGGTCGCAAGGCGACCGAGATCGAGGATGCGATGCGAGGGTTTCGCGCCGGCGAGCGGCCCGCGACGGTGATGGACCGCATCGCCAAGGGATTTTCCGACGACGAGATCCGGGCCATTGCCGCCTGGTACGCCGCCCGGAAATGACGAAGGACGCCGCGCCCGCATGAGCGGACCCAACATCGACCGGCGCGCGCTTCTGGCTTCCGCGGCCGCCGCGGGATGCACGGCGGTTTTCGCCCCGGCGATCGCGCAGGCGGCGCCGCGCGTCGTCGTCATCGGCGGCGGCTTCGCGGGCGCGAGTTGCGCGCGCGCGCTCAAGCAGGCCGACGCACGCATCGCGGTGACGCTGATCGAGGCAAACGCGACCTTCACGGCCTGCCCGTTCAGCAACAGCGTGATCGCCGGCCTGCGCGACCTCAGGCAGCAGCAGTTCACCTACGATCGCCTCGCCGCCGGGGGCATCGCGGTGAGGATCGCGACCGCCGCCGCGGTCGATCCGCACGCCCGCACGGTCATGCTCGCCGACCGCACGCGGATCTCCTACGACCGTCTGGTGGTGGCGCCCGGCATCGGCTTTCGCTGGGGCGCGCTCCAGGGCTACGACGAGGTCGCCGCGCAGACCATGCCGCACGCCTGGATGGGCGGTGACCAGATCGACCTCTTGCGGCGGCAGCTGGAGGCCATGCGCGACGGCGGCGTGGTCGCGATCGCGGCGCCGGTCAATCCGTCGCGGTGTCCACCCGGCGCCTACGAACGCGCCAGCCTGATCGCGTACTACCTCAAGACGCGCAAGCCGCGCTCGAAGCTGTTCGTGCTCGACGCCAAGGACACCTTCTCGATGCAGAAGCTGTTCCAGAGCGCCTGGAAGGAACTCTATGCCGGCCTGATCGAGTGGGTGCCGCTCTCGTCCGGCGGCAATCTCACCTCGGTCGAGGTCGCGACCAGGACGCTCGTGACCGAATTCGACAGCTACAAGGTCGACGTCGCCAACGTCATTCCGCCGCAGAAGGCCGGTCCGCTCGCCGAGCGCGCCGGCGTCGCGGACCGCACGGGCTGGTGCCCGGTCGACCCGGCGACATTCGAATCGAAGCTGCAGAAGAACATTCACGTGATCGGCGATGCGGCCATCGCCGGCGCCATGCCGAAGTCGGCATTCGCCGCCAGCACGCAAGGCAAGCTGTGCGCGGCCGCCATCGTCAGGCTGCTTCGCAACGAGGCCCCGCCGGCGCCGGTGCTGGTGAGCACGTGCTACAGCCTGGTAGCGCCCGACGACGCGATCTCGATCGCCGGGGTTTACCGGCCGGTCGAGGGCCAATATCTGGAGGTCGAGAACTCGGGCGGTGTGAGCCCCGCCGATGCGCCGCGCGCGTTTCGCGCCCGGGAAGCGAAATTCGCCGATGCATGGTTCAAGACGGTGACCAATGAGATCTTCGGGTGAAAAGGCGGGTGCGCGACTCGCGGTTGCCGTCCTCACCGCGGCGTGGCTCGTGGGCCTCTCGGCGTGGCCGGCGCGCGCCGAGGACGCGACGCTGCGGCCCTATGTGGTGGTGGGCGACGCCATCCCGGCCTCGCTGACCGGCACGCCGGGCAATCCGGCGCGCGGGCGCGCGATCGTGGCCAATCGCCAAGTCGGGCTCTGCCTCCTCTGCCATGCCGGTCCGTTTCCCGAGCAGAAGTTCCAGGGCACCATCGGGCCCGATCTGGACGGGGCCGGCGCGCGCTGGAGCGAGGGCCAGTTGCGGTTGCGCATCGTCGACGCGAGCCGCATCAATCCCGCCACCATCATGCCGCCTTACTATCGCATCGATGGACTGGCGCGCGTCGCCCCGGCGTATCGCGGCAAGCCGGTGCTGAGCGCGGAGCAGATCGAGGACGTGGTGGCTTATCTCGAGACCCTGCGCGGGAACGCCAACGAGACGAGGACGCCATGACGGCATCATTTCGCCATCCGTCACGCCGCGACGTGCTCCGCGCCACCGGTACGATGGCGGCGGGCGGCATCGTCTCCGTGCTTCTTGTGCGCGGCGCCCGGGCCACGCCTGCGTCGATGCAGATCGCCATCCACAAGGTCGTCGGCGAGGCGAGCATCAAGCCGGGCAGGGTGAAGATCGACATTCCGCCCGTGGTCGAGAACGGCAACACCGTGCCGATGACGGTCGCGGTGGAGAGCCCGATGACGGCGTCCGACCACGTGAAGGCCATCCATGTGTTCAACGAGAAAAATCCGCAGCCCAAAGTCATCAGCGTGCGTCTTGGCCCGCGCGCCGGGCGCGCCAGGATCTCGACCCGCATCAGGCTCGCCGACTCGCAGAAGGTGATCGCCATCGCCGAGTTCAGCGACGGCTCGTTCTGGTCGGATTCCGCCGACGTGATCGTGACGCTCGCGGCCTGCGTCGAGGATCTGACGCCATGACCCGCGCGCTCATCCACGTCCCCCCCAAGGCCAAACGCGGCGAGATCATCGAGGTCAAGACCCTGATCTCGCACGTCATGGAGACCGGTTTCCGCCACAGCTCGATCGGCGTGCGGATTCCGCGCGACATCATCACGACGCTCGTGTGCACCTACAACGGCGAAGAGATCTTTCGCGCTGAGCTCTCGCCGGCGATCGCCGCCAATCCGTTCGTCACCTTCTTCACGGTCGCGACCGAGAGCGGAACGATCGCGTTCAACTGGACCGGCGACAACGGATTCTCCGCCAACGCCTCGGCGAACATCACGGTCGAATGACGCTCACCCGCAAGCCTCCGAGATCTTCGGCGTGGATGCTGGCGCTCGTGCTTGCGGGCTGCGGGCTCGTGCCCCCTGCGCGCTCCGGCGAGATCGCGCCGGCCGATCGGCGCTCGGACTACGAGTTCATGAGCGCCGAGACGCGCGCCATGCAGGACGACGACACCGCCAACCCGGGCATGCTGTGGGTGCTCGACGGCGAAGCCCTGTGGAACCGCAAGATCGGAGCGGCCGATCGCTCGTGCGCCGACTGCCACGGCGATGCGAAGACGAGCATGAAGGGCGTGGCCGCGCGCTATCCGGCGTTCGACTCGACCCGCGACAAGCCGGTCGACATCGAGGAGCGCATCAACATCTGCCGCAGCAACCACCAGAAAGCGACGCCGCTGCCGTTCGAGAGCCGCGAGCTCCTGGCGCTGACCGCCTATGTGGCGCTGCAGTCGCGCGGCATGCCGATTGCGCCTCCCGCCGACGAGCGCCTGCGGCCCTACAAGGAGGCCGGGCGGGAGATCTTTCGCCGCCGCCAGGGGCAGCTCAACATCTCCTGCAGCCAGTGCCACGACGACAACTGGGGCAGGAAGCTCGCCGGCAACATCGTGCCGCAGGCACACCCGACCGGCTATCCGATCTATCGCCTCGAATGGCAAAGCCTCGGCTCGCTGCAGCGACGTCTGCGCAATTGTCTCATCGGCATGCGCGCCGAAGCCTATCCGTACGGCTCGCCCGAATACCTGGCGCTGGAAGTCTTCCTGATGGCGCGGGCGCGCGGCATGAAGATGGAGACGCCGGCGGTGCGACCTTGAGGCCGCTCACAGGCCGGGCGGCACGCGCGCAGGCCCGCCCGTCGGTTTCGTCGCCTCGACCGTGAGTTCGAACACCATGGTGGTCTCGAGCCGGTCGCCGAACCAGGCCGAGACGGCAGCCGAGCGGGCTTCGACATAGCGGGGCTCGCCGTCGTCGAGGACCATCGGCAGATCGTGGCCGGGCACGACGATGCTGCCGGGTCGGCGCCGCCACAGCTCCCAGATCCGCTCGATCGATCGGCGGCTGACCGCCGCGTCATAGGTCATGTCGGCCTCGCGCGAGACGAGCTCGGTACGGTTCTTGGCCGCATCGCCGGTGAAGATCACGTCGCGATCGCCGCCCGAAAGAACGAACACGAGGTGGCCCGGCGTGTGTCCGGGTGCATCGGCCGCCGTGATCCCGGGGATCACCTCGTCTGCGCCGCGCACGCGGCGCACCTGCCTCGAGCGGTCGAGTTCGTGCACGTAGAGTTCCGGGACCGACGTGAGGCCGAAAGGCTCCTTCACGGCCCAGGCCAGCTCCTCCGCGCCCACGTGCACCGTCGCGTTGGCGAACGCCAGCCAGTTCACGCAATGATCGTAGTGGGCATGCGTAAGCAACACGTCGGTGACATCGGCCGGCTCGAGGCCGCGCGCGGCGAGCCGCTCGACGAGCAGCCGGCGATAGCCGAACGAGCCGACGTCGACGAGCGCGACACGCCCGTTGCCGCGCAGCAGCGCCACGGTGCTCCAGCCGAGCGGCCCGTGGCACACGGACTTGCCCGGGAACCCCTGCACCACGAGGTCGATCTCGAAGCCGCCGACGTTCATGCGACCGATTCCGGCTGGCCGGGGCGAGCCCGGCTTCGGCGACGTCTTACCCCAGATAGGCGCCGCCGTTGACGTGGATCGTCTGCCCGGTGATGTAGCGCGCGCCCGGCCCGCACAGGAAGCGCACCGTCGCCGCGATGTCCTCCGGGGCGCCGCGCTTCCCGGTCAGAGTGTTGTGCACGAGGTGATGCTGCGGCTCCGGACCCGAGCGCGGCGTGCCGATCAGGCCGGGCACCACCAGGTTGGCGGTGACCCCGTCCATCGCGAGGTCCTGCGCCAGGGCGCGCGTGAGCCCGACGAGGCCCGCCTTGGCGGTGACCACGTGCGCCCGGTGCTTCGAGCCGGTGTGCGCGCTCAGGCCGCCGATGTTGACGATCGCGGCGCTTCCGCTCGCCTTGAGCTGCGGCAGGCACGCCTTCACGCACAGAAAGGGGCCGTCGAGCGCGATCGCCATGACCTCGCGCCAATCGGCGTAGGTCATGTCTTCGAGCGGCTTCTCGCGCCGCACAGCCGCATTGTTGATCAGGCAATCGATGCGACCGAACTGCGCGACGGTCGCCGACGCCATCTTCTCCACCGCCGCGGCGTCGGCGACGTCGGCCATCGCCACGGCCGCCTTGCCGCCGCGCGCCGCGATCTCCTGCGCGACCCCCTCGGCTTGCGCCTTGTTGCTGCGCGCATTGACGACGACGGCAGCGCCGGCGTCGGCGAGCGCGAGCGCGATCGCCCGGCCGATGTTGCGCCCCGCGCCCGTCACGATGGCGACGCGGCCTTCGAGCTCCCGTCCATTTGCAGTCATCTGAATTCACCCGCGCAAGATACGAAGATCGACAGCGCGCTCGAAAAAGCCGTTGGCGAGCGCGAGTGCAGCCGCGATCCGGGCGTCGTCCCAGCCGCCGTGGCGCGCGTTGAGCGTGAATTTTTGCTCGATGTCGGAGCGGCTCAAGGGCTCGTGCGCGCCGCCGCGAATGTGCGGCTGGCGCTCCTCGACCACGCGGCCGTCGCGCAGTTCGGCG
Organism: uncultured Hyphomicrobiales bacterium; assembly: GCA_964538565.1. Lineage (GTDB taxonomy): Bacteria > Pseudomonadota > Alphaproteobacteria > Rhizobiales > Xanthobacteraceae > CAYVBN01. The sequence goes on from CAZIGW010000055.1 coordinate 55,398, forward strand.
CGGATGTGGCCGGTGAAATTGTTCGGGTAGGGATTGTCGGGATCGATCACGTAGCGCACCTTCTCGGCGACCGCGACGACCGCCGGGTCCTTGACGGCGGCGTCGGTGAAGGAATCTAGCCCGACGTTGCCGCGGACGAAGCCGGCGGCGATGCAATAGGGCGTCGAGAACTTGGCGCCGTAGCCGTTCGACGGCTTCTGTTTGGCGGCGAGCGGCTCCCACAGCCGGTGCACGGTGCCCTCGCCGACCTCGCAGACGAGCGCCGCGATGTCCTCGGCCTTGATGCCGGTGGCCGCCAGCCGGCGTGCGCAGTCGATGTACGGATGGGTCATCGTGCCGCACGGATAGAGCTTGAACGCCAGCGTTTCGGTCACCCAGCGCGTGCCGAAGTCGCCGATCAGCGCGTCATAGTCGCCCTTGGGAGTGTGCGCAAAGGCGTAGAACAGCCCGTGCGTGCCCTCGATCACGGTGCGCGGGCCGTTGAACCCGTGCCGTGCAAGCAGTGCCGCGCGCACCCCCGACTGGGCCGCCCAACCAGGATGCAGCCGCTTGGTCCAGGCGCCTTCCGCCAGGTACTCGATGATGCCGCTTGCCAGGCTGCCGGCGATCCCGAGCGCATCGACGATCTGGCGCCGCTCGAGGCGCAGCGCGGCAGCGACGCCCGCCGCCGCCGCCATGGCCCCGAGCACGGCGGTCGGATGGAAGCCGGCGCGGTGCACCGCCTTGGGGACGACGAGCCCCAGCCGGCACAGGGTTTCGACACCGACCGCGATGCCAAGCAGTGCGCTCGCGCCGTCGGGCTTGTAGCGCTCGCACGCCGCGAGCACCGCCGGCACGATGACGGCGCCCGCATGCACCGGCCCGCCCTCGAACGTGTCGTCGAAATCCTCGCCGTGGATCGCGGTGCCGTTGACGAAGGCGGCGCCGGCGGCGCTGAGCGTGGGCGCATGGCCGATCGCCGTGCAGGGCCCCTCCTCGTCCCAGCCGCCGAGCGCGCTTTTCACGTAGTCCTCGTTGCGCGCCGTGAGGCAGAGCCCCATCACGTCGACCAGCAGGTCCTCGCATTTCGCCCGCAGGCTCTGCGGCAGACGCCCTGCGTCGAGCCCGCGGATGCGGTCGGCGAGATGTTCGGCGACCGCGACGTCAGGAAGCAATTCGGTCATGGATCAGTTGTTCCGGAGACGATAGCCGCCGAAGCCGGGAATCCGGTTGGCGAGGATGACGACAGCGAGCGTGATGGCGAGCATGATGAGGCCGAGCACCGCGATGGCGCCGAGGTCGCCGCTTTCGTTGAGATCGAAGATCAGCACCGACACGACCTTCGTCTCCGAGGTGAACAGCATGATGGCGGCGGAGAGTTCGCGGATGACGCCGACGAAGATGAAGCACCAAGTGGCGATCACGCTGGTGCGCAGCAGCGGCGCGGTGATCCGCGCCAGCGTGCGCAGGCGCGTCGCGCCGAGAATACGGCTCGCCTCCTCGAGGTCGGGATGCACGACCCGGAAGGCCGACTGGAGCTGCTGGTAGGCCGCGGGCAGCGCGATGGTGACGAACGCGATGAGCAGGATCCACAACGTGCCGTAGAGCACGAACGGCGGGCGCGCGTAGCTGAGAAAGAGCCCGACGCCGAGCACGATGCCGGGCACGGCGACCGGCGCGGTCGCCAGGAATCCCAGCACCCGGTGGCCGGCGATCGCCTTGCGGGTGGTCAGATAGGCGATCACCACCGCCATCACCGTGCCGATGGTCGCGGTGAGGGTGCAGAGGATGAAGGTGTTCTTGAAGGCGAGCCTGGTGGCCGAGAGCTCGAAGAAGACGAAATCGATGTTGTGGAAGGTGAAGTTGTCGAACCACACGACCTGCGAGGGAATGCGCGAGAACGCGGCGTTGAGAAGCGCGCCGTAGGGAAGAATGACAGGGTTGAGCAGGACGATGAACGAGATGGCGAGCGCGAGCCATTTCCAGCCGCCGAGACGGACGAGGCGCGGATTGCCCTGCCGGCCGCCGACCACCGAGTAGCTGCGCCGGCCCAAAATCGCATGCTCGGCGCGCAGCAGCAGCACGGTGAGGACGAGCAGCGGCAGCGAGGCTGCGGCGGCGAGCTCGGGCTTGGGCGGATACTGAAAGAGGCTCCAGATCTTGGTCGTCATCGTGTGGAAGCCGGCGGGCAGCGCCAGGATCGCCGGCGAGCCGAACAAGGTCATGGCCTGCAGGAAGGCGACGAGCGCGCCGGCGAGCACGGCCGGGAGGGCGAGCGGAATGGTCACGCGCCGCGCCGTCGTCCAGATGCGCCCGCCGAGGATCGAGGATGCATCCTCGAGGTCGCCCGGGATGCGATCGAGCGAGTTGGCGACCAGCACGAAGACGTAGGGGAACGTGTAGCAGGAGATGACGAAAATCAGGCCGGGCAGCGTATAGATGTTGAACAGATACTCGTCCTGCGGGGCGTCGGTGAGGGCGCGGAAGGCCTTGTTGAGAAGACCGCTGTTCGGCGCCGCCAGCAGTTCCCAGGCGATGGCGCCGAGGAACGGGGGCGTGACGAAGGAGGCCGTCACCAGGGCGCGCATGGTTCGCCGGAACGGCATGTCGGTGCGCGCGACCAGCCAGCCCATCGGGGCGGCGACGAGGCAGCAGATGATGCTCGAGCTCGTCGCCAGGATCACGGTTGTCACCAGGGGGTCGACGAACACCGGACTGGTGACGAGCTGGCGGAAATTGTCGAACGTGAAGGAGCCCGCCTGGTCGGTCAGGCTGAAGTAGACCAGCCACGACAGCGGCATCAGGATGAGGATGCAGAGCAGCGCGACGAAGCCGAACAGGATCGGCCACGAGGCGTCGAATCGGAAGGTCCGGGGCTCGGCCGGAGCCGGCAGGGCGACGGTCAAGACGTTCCTCCGCTCGCGTTCATCGGCGTCTCACACACGGAAGAGCTTCGCGTAGCGCGCCTTGATGTCCTCGCTCTGCGCCTCGACCGCCGCCGGATCCTCCTTCATCAGCTTGATGTCGCGCAACGCCTTGCGCCCGGGTTTTTCCTTCACGAGCGCGTGGACCGAATGCTGAGCGGCAAAATCCACCAGGATCTGCTGCCCTTCCGCGGACAGGAGCCAGTTCTGGAACAGCCGCGCCGCGTTCGGATTGGGCGCGGACTTGAGAATGGCGCTCGGCCCGCTCACCACCGGGGTGCCCTCGAGCGGATAGACCACCTCGACCGGCTGCCCGCGCTCCTTGAGCTGCACCAGGTTGTAGTCGTTGCCGTCCGCCATGACGGCGCGCTCGCCGAGCGCCAGCTTCTTCGGCGGATCGGTGGAGGATTGGAGCTGCAGCACCTTCTGCTTCGCGAGCTTTTCCAGATACTCCCAGCCGAGGTCGCGCGCGATCTGGAACGTCGCCGTCATGATCGTGCCGCTGTAGGCGGGGTGCGCCTTGACGATCTTGCCGGTCCATTTCGGATCGAGCAGGTCGGCGAAGCTCTTCGGCGCCTCCTCCGCCTTCACCAGGTTGGTGTTGTAGCCGAGCGAGCTCAGCCAGATGCGCGAGGTCGCATACATTCCGTCAGGATCGACGTAGCGCGGGTCGAAGTGACGCGCGACGTCTTCCGGCAGATGCGGCGCGAGCCAGCCCTTGCGCTTCCAGAACAGAAAGTGAGCGGCATCCGCGCTGTTGACGACATCGGCCGCATAGATGCCGCTCCCGTATTCCTGGCCGAGCCGCTGAAACAGCCGTTCGCTGCCCGTGCGTTCGACCCGCACGGATATGCCCGGAAACTTCGCCTCGAACGATCGCGCCAGATGCTCGCCGACCGGGAGGTCCATGACGCTGTACCAGACGACCTTGCCCTCGCGGCGCGCCGCGTCGACGAGCTGCGGGGTGATGGCCGAGGCCTCGGGCGCCGCCGCCCGCAACGGCTCGGCGAAGAGCGTCAGGGCGGCGGCGGCCGAGCCCTTGAGGAGCGTGCGTCTCGAAAGTCCCGCATGCATGGCGTCCTCCCCCGAACGGGCGCGTCCCGGTCGCGTAGCGGGAGCGCCGTTGCGAACCGCGGTCCCGCTCAGTCTCTTCTGGCTCAGAGCATGATCCTTTCCGAAAAACGATATCCACTTTTCGGGATCATGCCCTGGAGCACGTTCCGGTCTGGAAGATTCGGAACGCGCTCCAGACTCCATATTCGGTCGCGTCTTGCGCGGCGAACCGGTCCGCTTCGCCGGAATGCTCTAGACGTGGAAGATCTTGACGTATCGCGCCTTGATCTCCTCGCCCATCTTCTCGACGGCGGCCGCGTCGTCCTTCATCACCTTGATGTCCTTGAACGGACGGCGGCCGGGCTTCTCCTTCGTCAGCGGATGCATCGAACGCAGCCCGCCGACGTCGATGATGAGCTGCTGCGCCGCCGGCGTGAAGCAGTAGCTCTGGAACAGGCGCCCGGCGTTCGGGTTCGGCGCGTTCTTCATCAGGCCGTTCGGTCCGACGATGAGCGGCGCGCCTTCGGTCGGATAGACGATCTCCACCGGTCGGCCCGATTCCTTGAGCTGGAACATGTTGTATTCATTGCCGTCGGCCATCACGGCGCGCTCGCCGAGCGCCAACTTCTTCGGCGGATCGGCGGAGGACTGCTCCTGCATGATATTCTGCTTGGCGAGCTTCTCGTAGTATTCCCAGCCGAGGTCGCGCGACATCTGGTAGGTCGCGGTCATGATCGTGCCGCTGTAGCCCGGATGCGCCTTGACGATCTTGCCCTTCCATTTGGGATCGAGCAGGTCGGCGAAGCTCTTCGGCGCCTCCTCGGCCTTCACGAGATTCGTGTTGTAGCCGATCACGCTGAGCCACACGCGGAAGCTCGCGAACATGCCGTCCGGGTCCTTGTGCTCGGCCGGGTAGTGCTTGGCGACGTCCTCGGGGACGTACGGGGCGAGGATGCCGTTGCGCTTCCAGACGATGAAGTGCGCGGCGTCCGAGGAGTTGACCACGTCGACGGCGTGAATTCCGCTGCCGTATTCCTGGCCGATGCGCTGGAACACGCGCTCGGCGCCGGTGCGCTCGACCCGCACCGAGATGCCCGAGTATTTTTCCTCGAACGACTTGGCGATCTTCTCGGCGAGCGGCAGGTCCACCGACGTATACCACACGACCTTGCCCTCCTTGCGCGCCGCCTCGATCAACTGCGGGGTGATCGCGGTCGCCTCGGGCGCGGCCGCCCGGATCGGCGAGGCAAAGACCGTCGTCGCGGCAAGCGCCGTCGACCCTTTCAAGACATCGCGTCTCGAGAACTTGCTTTCTCGCATGGTGCTCCTCCCTTGTCGCCCGGCCTTCGTTGTGCCTGAACGTCGGTCTATCCGGTCAGCGCCCGGCAACGCTCGGGCGGGACATGCAGCCAGACCTGCGTGCCTTGCGGAACACTCGTTTCCGGCGCGGTGACGACGCGCAGTTGTGTCCGATCGGCAAGTTCAACCATATAGTCGCGCGTGCCCCCGAGAAAGACGTTTCGCACCACCGTCGCCGGCAGCACGTTCTCGCCCGCGTCGGCCGGCGGCGCCGTCAGCAGCCGAATGTCGTGCTGACGGATCGACAGGGCCGTCTCGCCTCCCGGAACGAGCCTGCCACCGGCGCAGCGCACCGGCACGCCGGCGAGCGCGATGCGGCTGTCGTCGAGCGTCTTGCCCTTGACGACGTTGCTGGCGCCGATGAAGCGGGCGACGAATTCCGAGCGCGGTCGGTCGTAGATCTCCTAGGGCGGGCCGACCTGTTCGACCTTTCCGGCGTTCATCACGGCGATCAGATCGGCCGTCGTCATCGCTTCCGACTGGTCGTGTGTGACGTAAATGGTCGTGTAGCGGTATTCGTCGTGCAGCCGCCGCACCTCGAAACGCATCTCTTCGCGCAGGTTGGCGTCAAGATTCGACAGCGGCTCGTCGAGCAGCAGGGTCTGCGGCTCGACGATCAGCGCGCGGGCGAGCGCGACCCGTTGCTGCTGGCCGCCGGAAAGCTCGCCCGGATAGCGCCCGGCGAGGTCGGACAGGCGAGTCGTCGCCAGGATCCCCTCGACCTTCTTGGCGATCACCTCGCGGCCGAGCTTGCGCAGGGTCATCCCGTACGCGACGTTCTCGGCCCCCGTCATGTGCGGCCAGAGCGCATAGCTCTGGAAGATCATCGACATGTTGCGGGTCTCCGGCGGCAGCGTGCGGGCCGGCGAGGAGACCACGCGGTCGCCGACGGCGATCTCGCCCGCCGTCGGTTCGACGAAGCCCGCGATCAAGCGCAGGGTCGTCGTCTTGCCGCACCCCGAGGGGCCGAGCAGGCACACGAGCAGTCCGTGGTCGATGCGCAGCGACACGTCATCGACGACGGCAAGACCGCCGTAGTGCTTGGTCAGTCCACGCAACTCGACCGAGGCCACTTCCTTCCCCCCATCGCCCTTCTGCCGGACGCGGCGCCGCGCCCGGCCCGGGGCATCGTTCAGCCTACCAACATCGCACTCCCGATCGATCAGCCTGTGTCTTTTCGTCGCGCACGGGGCGGCGATCAGGTGCCGGTGAAATTCGGCTTGCGCTTCTCCATGAAGGCCGTGCGGCCTTCGACATAGTCGTTGCTGGCGAAGCACTGCCTGACCATCTCGGAGCAGCGCGCCATGTCGCGCTTGCCCTCGTCCTTGATCGCCTCGCCGACGATGAACTTGACGGAGTTGACCGTCAGCGGCGCATTGCCGGCGATCGTGTCGGCGTAGTTCGCGACGTAGCTTTCGAGCTCCGCCTCCGGCACGACCCGGTTGACGAGACCCATGGCGAGCGCCTCCCCGGCGTCGAACTGGCGCGCCGTGAAGAAGATCTCCTTGGCGAAGGACGGCCCGACCACGTCGATCAGCCGCTTGAGTCCCGGATAGTCGTAGCCGAGGCCGAGCTTCGCCGCCGGCACCGCGAAGCGCGAGTTGTCGGAGCAGATGCGCAGGTCGCAGGCGACCGCCAGACCGAGGCCGCCGCCGATGCAATAGCCGCGGATCATGGCGATCGTCGGCTTGGGAAATTCGTGCACGCTGGCGTAGGTCTTCTCGGTCATGGCGTTGTAGCGGGCAACCGCATCGAGGGTCGCGCGCTCGTCGCCGAACCTGGAAATGTCGGCGCCGGAAACGAAGGCCTTGCCGCCCGCGCCGGTGAGCACGACGACGCGCACCTCGGGATCGGCGGCGAAATCCGCGAGCATGCGGGCGGTGGCTTCCCACATGTCGAACGACACGGCGTTGTGCCGCTGCGGATTGTTGAAGATCACGTAGCCGACGCGACCCTCCTTGCGGGACAGCATCTTGTCGGTTTGCGTCATCTCACCAGGTCCTTCATGGCAAATCCCTCACGTCAGCCGTCCCTGCTTTCTCGCGCATGGAGCCGATCATATCGCATCGGCCGCACGCAGGGCGGCGATCTCCTTGCCGGAGAATCCGAATTCCCTGAGCACCGCGTCGGTGTGCTCGCCGAGGTCGGGCGGCGGCGCGGCGAGCCGGCTCGGCGTGCGCGACAGGGATACCGGCTGGGCGAGCAGCCGCAGCGGCTTGCGCCCGCGCCGCTCGACCGTCTGGGCGACGCCGAGATGCTTCACCTGTGGGTCGTCGAACACCTGGTCGATCGAATAGATCGGCCCGCACGGCACCCCGCTCTTGTTGAAACGCTCGACCCATTCGGCGCTCGTCTTGCCGACGAGGTAGCGGTCGATCTCGGCATTGAGCGCGTCGCGGTTCTTCGAGCGCGCGGCGGCGGTGGCGTACTCCGGACGCTCCATCAGCGTCGGCACTTCGATCGCGTGGCAGAACCGCTCCCAGATCTTCTGGCCCGTGGTGGCGATGTTGATGTAGCCGTCGGCCGTCTTGAACACGCCGGTCGGAATGCTGGTCGGATGATTGTTGCCGGCCTGCTTCGGGACCTCGCCATTGACCAGCCAGCGCGCGCCCTGAAAGTCGAGCATGAAGATCTGTGCCTGCAGCAGCGAGGTCTCGACCTGCTGCCCCTTGCCGGATTTCTCGCGCTCGATCAGCGCGAGGAGAATGCCCTGGGCGCAGAACAATCCGGCGCAGAGGTCGGCGATCGGGATGCCGACGCGTACCGGCCCCTGCCCGGGCAGTCCGGTGATCGACATGAGGCCGCCCATGCCTTGCGCGATCTGGTCGAAGCCCGGCCGGTCGCGATAGGGGCCGGTCTGCCCGAAGCCCGAGATGCTGGCGTAGATGAGCCGCGGGTTGATGCGGCGCAGGCTCTTGTAGTCGATGCCGAGCCGCTCCTTCACATCCGGGCGGAAGTTCTCCACCACCACGTCGGCCTTGCGCACCATGCGGCGGAAGGCGGCCACGCCCTGTGGCGATTTCAGGTTGAGCGTGATGCCGCGCTTGTTGCGGTGGAGATTCTGAAAATCGGGCCCTTCGCGCGGGCCGCCGAGGGGCTCGCCCGTTTCCAGATGGGCCGGCGTTTCGATCTTGATTACGTTGGCGCCCCAGTCCGCGAGCTGGCGCACGCAGGTCGGACCCGAGCGGACACGTGTGAGATCGAGGACGGTGAACCGCGAAAGGGCCTTGGAAGCCCGGGGAAACGGCATTCTGGACGTCTCCTGAAAAACTCGTTCTTGCGATCACGGTTTTTGGCCGGGCCCCTCGTGGTCCGGCGCGAAACCTTCCCCGATCTTCGCCGGATTGTCCACCGCCCACCCGCAAGGTCCGAACCCTTGTGTTTCGCCGGCCCGGCATCTTGACGCCGGCAATCCCGCCTGATGGCATCCCGCCGCGAACGAGGGGAGACGAAATGACGGAGCGGAATGACGGAACCGCGCGGGTGCGCGCCGAAGACCTCAAGGCGTTCGTGGACCGTGCCTTCCGTGCGGCCGGCATCCCGGCGGACGACGCCGTGGTGCTGGCCGACCTGATCACGCTCGCCGATCTGCGCGGATCAGATACGCACGGCATCATCCGCCTGCCGCTCTATGTGCGGCGCCTGCGTGCCGGCGGCGTGAACCCGCGACCGCAATTCAAGATAATCGACGAGCGACCGGCGAGCGCCCTCGTCGACGGCGACAACGGCATGGGCCATCTGGTCATGCGCTTCGCCGCGCAGCGCGCCATCGAAAAGGCGAAGACGACCGGCGTCGCCTGGGTCGGGGCGCGCATGAGCAACCACGCCGGTCCGGCCGCGCTCTACGCCATGATGGCGCTGCCGCATGACATGATCGGCATCTATCTGGCGGTCGGCAGCAACAATCATCTTCCGCCCTGGGGCGGCAGTGAGCCTTTGCTCGGCACCAATCCGATGGCGGTCGCCATTCCGACCCACGCGGAGCCGCCGATCGTGCTCGACATGTCGCCGACCGTCGCCGCCTACGGCAAGGTGCGCCGCAAGGTGCAGCTCGGCGAGGAGATGCCGGTCGGCTGGATGATCGACCGGGAGGGTCGGCCGCTGACCGATCCGCGGCGGCACGAGGAGGGTTATCTGCTGCCGATCGGCGAATACAAGGGCTACGGCCTGGCGCTGATCATCGGCCTGCTCGCCGGCACGCTGAACCGCGCCGCGTTCGGACGTCGCATGGTCGACTTCGTCAAGGAGGTCGGCGCGACCTCGAACACCGGACAGTGCATCATCGCCGTGTCGATCGTCGCCTTTTCGCCGCCGGACGAATTCAAACGGCAGGTCGACGAAGCCGTCCGCACGATCCGCGAGTCGCCACGCCTGCCGGGCGTCGAACGCATCTGGTTGCCGGGCGAGCAGAGCTACGCCAAGGAAGCGGATCGTCGCGTCAACGGCGTTCCGTTGCCGGCGGCGCTGCGCAGGAGCCTCGACGACCTCGCGCGCGATCTCGGGGTCGAGCCGCTCTCCTGACCGAACGGCGCGCGGCGACAGCGGATCTTCAGCCCGCCTCCGCGTCGGGCGGATCGATCCAGCCGATGTGACCGTCGGGCCGACGGTAGACAACGTTGACCCGGCCGTGCACCGCGTGCCGGAACACGACAACGGGCGCACCCGTCATGTCGAGCTCGGTCACGGCGTCGCTGACCGAGAGCCGCTCCAGCGGAGTCGTGGTTTCGGCGACGATGACCGGCTCGAAGCCGGCGGCTTCTTCCTCGATCTCCTGATCGGGCGCCGCGATGACGTAGCTCTGCGCCTCGAGGCCGGTCACACGGGCCGGAACGCCGTCGACCGGTACGGCCGCATACCCCTTGAGCCGGCGCTTGTAGCGGCGCAGCCGCTTCTCGATGCGCAGCGCCGCCTGGTCGGCGCTCGCGTAGGCGTCGGCCGCCATGCCCTGCGCCTGCAGCGTGATTCCGGAATCGAGATGAACGGAACATTCGGTGAGAAAACCGAACCCGTCCTTGCCGATGGTGACGTGGCCGGAATAGCCGCCGTCGAAATATTTGGCCATGGCGTCGGAGACCCGTTCGCTCACGCGCGTGCGCAACGCTTCGCCGACGTCGATGTTTCGACCCGACACGCGAAACGGCATGATGTCCTCCCTCAACCGTTCGCGGATCGAGCGGGCCGCCTCCGGGATCCGCTCGCCGTGTCTTCAAGTCTGGACGTATGAACGTGGCGGCCGCGTGTCAACGCGACGGCGGGCGCTATCCGATCGCGCCCACCGCGGTCTGTTTGGCGCGCCGGCGCTGCACCGAGGACGGTATCCGCATGGCCTCGCGATACTTCGCGACCGTCCGCCGCGCGATGTCGATGCCGGCCTCGCGCAGCTTCTCCACGATCGTGTCGTCGGACAGCACGTTCTCGGCCGTCTCGGCGTCGATCATCTGCCTGATGCGGTGGCGCACCGCTTCGGCGGAGTGCGCTTCGCCGCCGTCGGCGGCGGCGATCGCCGACGTGAAGAAATATTTCAGTTCGAAAATGCCTCGGCTCGT
>CAZIGW010000056.1:0-9135 GCA_964538565.1 uncultured Hyphomicrobiales bacterium
AGCTGCCGAGATTCGCGCCGACATCGCCCAGGACGAGGCCGCATCCGCGGAGGCGACGCTGGCCGTCGTCGAAGCGGAAGCGATCGCCGATGTTTCACGTGAAACGGAGGTGGTCGAGCCGATGCCGGCCGTCGAGGCGGAGACCGTCGAGGATGGCGAGCTGGGCGACCCGGTGCCCGACAGCCGGCACCGCTACTACAGCCACAAGGTGCGTCTGCCCTGGCAGCACGCCTAGCGGCTACTGTTTCACGTGAAACATCACACCGATCGAGGGGATAGGAACCATGAGCGAGAACACCGACAAGCCTGACCTGCACTCCGTACCGTCAGCCGATCCGACGCCGCCCGTCATCGTCGAGGACCCCACGCCCGGTAGGGCGCCGCGCGCCATCAAGGCCGCCGGCGACAAGCCGAAGACGACCCGCACACCCCGCACCCGCACCGCCAAGAGCAGCGACATCGCCAAGGGCGTCGCGCAGCTCTACGCCGGCCTCGGCGCGATCGGGTCCGCGGTGCCGTCGCCGCCGTCCGTGTCGGCCGCCGACGTGGGCATCCGCCGCATCGTCGACCCGACCGGCCTCGGCGCCGACGAGTTCGTGCCCGACCCGTCCGTGCGGCTGACCGTCACCCAGGTCGCCGGCATGAACCTCGTGCAGCAGGCGCCCGCGATCGGTGACGCGTGGGCGAAGCTCGCCGACGAGAACCCGCGCGTGAAGGAGACGCTCGAACGGCTCCTGGCCGTGAACACGATCGGCGCCCTCGTCATGGCCCACGCGCCCGTGCTCCTGGCCGTCGCCATTGCCGCCGGCCGTGCCCCGGAGGGACTGCGCGACGTGCTGCCGAAGGTCGATCCGGCGTGAGCCTCGACCTGGCCGCCAGCCGCCGGCCCGCCGCACATCCCGTGCCGTTCACGGCATGGGAAGACTTCATGGCGGGTTGGAACTGGCGGCCAGGCGAGCACGTCACTGTCGTCGGGCACACCGGCTCCGGCAAGACGACGCTGCTACGCGCGATCCTGCGCAAGCGAGAGGACGCCGGAGCCGCCATCACGGTCCTGGCGACGAAGCCGAAGGACAAGACCCTCACCGCGTGGGCGCGCGCCGCCAGTCTCACGATCGTCCGCGACTGGCCGCCGCGTCGGCCCCTGCTGCGCACCCCGCCGACGATCATCACGCCCACCGGGCGCCGCGTCCCCTGGCAGCATCGGCTCATGCTGTGGCCGCTCGTGCAGGGCCAAGCGCTCGGCGAGCGCGACGAGGGCATGGCCGACGTGTTCCGCCGCGCCCTGCACTCGATGTTCTGGCAGGGCTCGTGGGTGATCGTGTCCGACGAGCTGCTGTTCCTGAGCAAGAACCTCGGCCTCGAACGCGACCTCGTGACCATCTGGACGCAAGCCCGGTCCAACGATGTGACTCTCGTCGGCGGCACGCAGCGGCCCCGATTCATTCCGTTGGAGGCGTACTCGCAGGCGTCGTGGCTGTTCCTGTTCGGGGAGAACGACGACGAGAACCTGGCGCGACTCAAGGGGATCGGCGGCATGTCGGGGCGCGAACTGATCGACATGGTGCGTACACTCCCTGACCATGATGTGCTCGTGGTCGACACGCGCGGCCGAGTCCCGCTCGTGCGCACCCGCGTCCCGCTCCGATCGGCGAGGGGGTGAATAGCACATGAAGCCGCAGATCAGTGTGGGCGTCGTCGAGTTCCTCGTCGTCTCGTCCTACGTCATCGTTTTCACGTTCCTGTGGCGCGCCGCCGCCGGCAAGCTTGCCGACAAGCCGATCGGCCAGGCGATGGCGGCCGTCTACTCCTGATTCACCCCACCCGCACGACACTCACGAAGGGCATCACCGATGGCGACTCTCGCCCCGCCCACCGCACCGGCGGATGGGCAGACCACTTCGGGTTCGACCGGCGGCGGCAGCAAGAACGCCGTGCAGCCCAACCCGTTCACGAAGGCGTCCCGACGCAAGACTGAACCGTTCTACGACAAGAGCGGCATCACGCTCGGCGCCTCCGCGCAGCAGCTCGCACCGTTCGACGTCCCCGCCACCGGCTACCTGCGCCACGTCGTCCTCGACGTCGTGGCGACCGGCACCACTGGCGCGACCTACAACGCGGACGCGCCGTGGAACGTGCTCGACCAGGTGATGCTCACCGACGTCAACGGGCAGCCCATCGACATCCTCGACGGATACTCGCTGTACCTGGCGAACCTCATCGGCGGGTATGCGTTCTTCGGCAACCCGGCGAAGTCCAGCCTGTACAGCCTGACGACGACCGGGTTCCACTTTCAGCTCCGCATCCCCGTCGAAATCGTCATGCGCAACGCGCTCGGCGCCCTCGCCAACATGAACGCCGCGATGACGTACAAGGTGCACATCTCGCTCGCCCCCGCGGCGGACGTGTACGCGACCAACTCCACGTCGAACAGCCTGCGGGTGCGGGCGCTCGTCGAGAGCTGGGCCAACCCGGCGTCGGCCGACCTGCGCGGCATCCCGAACACGCCGACCCCGCCGGCGCTGGGCACCACGCAGAACTGGTCGCTGTATGTCACCCCGACCACCGTGGGTCAGAACACGATCCGGCTGCCGCGCGTCGGCAACACGATCCGCAACCTGATCTTCGTCAACCGGGACAACACCGGCGCCCGCACGGACACGGGCCGGCCCGACCCCATCTCCGTCTACATCGACGGCAACCAGTGGACGCGGCAGTGGCTCGACTACGACACGGAGCGGTGGTACGAGCTGTTCGGCCTCGCCGCCGTCGACATCCCCACCGGCGTGTGGGCGATCGTCCTGACGGACGACTTCGACGGCACGCCCGGACAGGAGATCGGCGACTTCTGGCTCCCGACGACCGGGGCGACCCGACTTGAGGTGCAGGGGTCGTGGGGCGCGGCGGGCTCGCTCGACGTCATCACCAACGACATTCTCGCGTTCGCCGGCTCCGGTGGCGCGGGGCAGACGCTGGGCTGACCGATGGCGACCGTCAAGGATGCCAGCGACGACCCGGTGGTCCGCTACACGTGGGTCATCGTCGTCACCGCCGTCGCGGTGCTCGTCATCGCCGGCCGGTCGTTTAACCGCTGACCCGCGGCGGGGCCGGCGCTCGCACGAGCGTCAAGCCTCCGCGCAACCGGCTCCGACACCGGCCCCGCCGCGAACCCTCGCACCTCACACGTCCACATGAAGGGCACTCCAATGCCGAACCGCAGCACCCTCATCCACGTCGCGATCGGCGCGGCCATCGGATACTTCCTGCTCCCCCGCGTCGTCGGCTTCGTCGCCGGCAAGGTCGCTGGCGCCACGAAGGGCGACTGACCCCGTGAGCACTCCGACCCCCACCCCGAGCAAGGTCGGCCTGACCACCCAGGCCGTCGTGCTCATCATCGCCGTCGCGATCCTCGTCGTCCTGCTGGTCCTCGGCCTCGTGTACGAGGCCGGCCCGGACGGTCGAGGCGATGTCCTCGCCTGGCTGTCGAGCGTGTTCGCGCTCGTCGCCTCCGGGCTCGGCCTGACCGGCATCGTGCAGAACCGGAACATCGCTGCCACCGTCACGAAGGTCGACAAGCAGACCAACGGTGTCCTCGACGCCCGGATCGCGGACGGCGTGCACAAGGCGCTCGTGAAGGCCGGCGTCACCGGCGACGACAGCTCGACAACCAAGAGCTGACCGTCATGGGTTTCGTCGGCATCGCACTCATCACCGGCGGCATCATCCTGGTGTGGAGCGGCACGCAGAACGTCAAGCCACTCGACGTCCTGCGCGCCGTCCTCACCGGGCAGGCCGTCCCGCGAGCCACACCGAAGGACAGCACCGGTGACGCAGCCGACCAGCCCGGTTACGGTTGGGTCGACCCCGGCACCGGCAAAGACGGCCAACAGCTTCCCCCCGTGCAGGTCCCGCCGGGCCAGCACCTCGTCTGACAGGACACCGATCGTGGCAATGAGTGAGAAGGGCGCGAAGTCGCTCGTCATCGGCGGCATCGCCGGCGCGAGCCTCGTCGTGTCCGCCGGCAAGCTCGCCACCGGCCAGGCCCCCGACATGACGACCATCGTCGGCGGACTCATCTCCGGAGCAGCCCTGTACGCGCTCGCCGGCGCAGCCCCATCGCTCGCCGGCGGCATCGCCGCCATCGTTCTCGTCGCAGCGGTCATCGCCCACGGGGCCACGCTCGCAGCGATCATCAACGGCGCCACCGGTGCATCCGGCAGCTCGGGCGGAAGCTCGGGCGGCGGATGGGTCGGCGGCACTGGCGGACCCGTCAAGATCAACTGAGAGAGGATCACTCCGATGCAGGTCAACAACCTCATGGGACTGCTCGGCGCGATCGTTACCGTCGCCCTGGTGACGACGATCGTGACCAACGACCAGTCGAAGGAAGTTATCAAGGCGATCGGCAGCTCGTTCTCCAACGCGCTGCTCGCCGCCCAGGGCAAGACCGTCTGACGGAGGCCCGCCGTGATCATCTCGCTGCGCCAGGACGCGCCGCCGCCGACCCCGGTCGACGAGCGACCCGTCCCGCTGCCCACGGGCGACAGCCTCGCCGCGCGGGCTCAGGCCGGTCTCGACGGTGGCTCCGGCATGGTCCCACCGTGGCGGCAGCTCACGAACGGCTACGGCGGCGAGAACGGCATCACCGAGTTCGTCGGACACCAGCCGCTCGACACCGACTACCAGGCCATGCCAGACCTGCCGCCTGACTCGCTGTACGCCGACCGTGCGATGTACGGCGGTGTGCGCGCCTCCGTCGAACAGTACGGGTACCAAGACGAGCACTTCACTGGCGGCCACGTCGTGCTCACGAACCGGCCTCCACTCGTCCTCGTCGTGTCCGATCAGATGGCGCCTCAGACATGGGTTGCGCCCACCGAGTGGCGCGACGCGCCCTCTGTCATCGACCTGTGCCGCCGAACGCCCGACATGACGGCCGGCGGCATGACCAACGTCCAGCCGATCGGATGACGACCGTGCCCAACGTGCTCACGAAGCCAGTCGCCGGCGTTCCCATCATCTTGTGGGTCGGCGTCGGAATCCTCGGCGTCGGCTACGCCCTGTATGCCCGCAACAAGCAACAGACCACCACGACGACCCAGGTCGAGCAGGTCCCCGTTCCCGTGGGCGCGGTCGGCGCAGAGGACCAGGCGCCCATGGTCGTGTCTCCGGTCGTGCGGATCAACGTTCCGGAAATCGACGAGCTCACCGGAGCCATCATGGGCAACACGGATGCCCTGTCGTCGAACACGGGAGCCATCGGCGAGAACACCGACGCCCTCACGGGCAACACCGGAGCGACGCAAGCGAACACGACCGCCATCACCGGATCGACGGGCGCCGTGAACGGACTGACCACCTCTGTCGGGTCGCTGACGTCCGCCGTGAACAACGCAGCCGCCACCGTCAACGCCGCACCGAAGCCGGCCCCTGTGCCCACGCCCGCTCCGGCCCCGGCCCCGGCGCCGACTCCCGCGCCGGCAGCGCGCCGCACCTACACGATCAAGTCGGGCGACACGCTCTCGGCGATCGCGCAGCGTTACACCGGCTCCGCATCGCGCTGGACCGAGCTGTACGCCGCGAACCGCGCCGTCATCGACAACACGGCCGCCTCTCGAGGAAAGGCCGGCGGCGGCCACTGGATTTTCCCCGGCACCGTCCTCACCATCCCCTGGTGATCCGATGGCCCACACCTACGTCCTCGGCGCCGTCAAGCCGTTCGTGAAGGACGCCGCCCAGGAAATCGGCGACAAGTTCGACCTGACCACGATCTACGGGTGGCGCGCGACCAGTGTCGACATGACCGGGCACCCCGCCGGCCTCGCCGTCGACCTCGTCGTAGGCACCGACAAGGCCAAGGGTGACGCCATCGCGAGCTACATCATCTCGAACAGCTCGCGGCTCGACGTGAAATACATCTGCTGGCAGCAGCGGATTTGGCAGCCGTCCAAGGGCTGGTCGAACATGGAGTACCGGCCCGGCACCACCGCCGGCTACGACCCGAACCACATGCACCACGTCCACCTGTCCGTCAACAGCGACGTGGACGACGGGCGGCACCTCATGGCCGCGGGAGCCACCACCAGCGGCGGCATCACGGGCGGCACCACCGCTTCCGGAGCCGACACCGCCAGCGGCTCGACGAACGTCGACCCCGGCCCGAACAGCGACAGCCTCGACCCGCTCATCTCCGGTACCGGGAACCCTCTGGCGGGCATCACAGCCGCGTTCGACACCCTCACGTCCGGTGACACGTGGCGGCGCGTCTTGTACGTCGTCGGCGGCATCTACATGGTCACCGTGGGCGTTCTGCTGCTCACGAAGGACCTTTGGGCGCCAGCCGCCAAGACAGCCGCCGTCGCAGCCATGCCCGGCGGCGCCGTCGTCAAGGGCGCCACCGCAGCCGCGGGCGCCGTCAAGCGAGCAGCATCCTCAGGAGGCAGCTGACATGGCCTACACGAACGTCGTCGTCGCCGCCGGTGCTCAGTGGAGCGCCACGACGAGCCAAGTCGACCCCAGCGACGGTGTTGTGCTCATCGCCAACGCCGACCCGAACCGGCGCGCCGTCACCGTCTTCACCGACCCCGACAACAGCGTCGGAGCCCTCTGGCTGGTCCCCAACGCCGGCCAGCGCACCGGAGGCATCCGACTCACCGTGGGCGCCGGATACGAGTTCGGCCACGGCTCCGCGATCTACGCCTACGCCGAGACCGGAACGGTCATCGTGCACGTCGTCACCGAGTCCGGGGCGGTGTGCTGACGTGGGATACATCCCAGCCCCCTCCCGCGGCGTCCTCAAGATCCAAGCCGTCGCCCCCGCACCCATCGGCAACACCGCCTGGTGGAACACTGTGGACGGCAACCTCTACCGCTACAGCGACGCCCTCGCCGATTGGGTGCCCGTGGGAACACCCGACGACGCCGGCTCCATGACACAGCTCGGGAACGTCGACAGCACCCACGGGCCGAACGGCATCGCGATCGGCGACGCCGAGACGAACGGCATCGACGGCGCCGTAGCCATCGGCGACGGCGCAGAGACGGAGGCGATCCCATCATGAGCATCGCGATCGGCAAGAACGCCAAGGCCCTCGTCGGCGCAGCCCTCGCCCTCGGTGACAACGCCCACGCATCCGGAACCGGTGACGGAGAGATAGCGACCGGCGTCCTTCGTGTCGGCACCGACGCCGACACGTCCACCACGCTCGAACTGCGCGACAGCACCGGAACCGCGCACGCCCTCCATGTCGACGAGTCCGGCAACTTTTTCCCCACCGCCGCCGGCGGCGTCGTGATGCACTCCGCCTACTTCGGTGCCGACGAGGACGGCCCCGTGACCGGCGACTTCACGTGGGAAGTTCCCGCCGGCATGTCGTTCTTCCGCATCGTCGGCAACTACCCCGGACAGGGCGGCCAAGGTGGCTGCGCCAGCGACAAAGATCACCAGGTCAACGACCCCAACTATCCGGGTCAAGAGATTCCGGTGGCATGGGGATCGGCCGCTGGGGGCACCGGAGGACGTTACTTCGACACCGGGTGGCAGGCGTTCTCCGACTGGCCCGACGACCTCCCGCCCGGTGCGATCGCCAACATTCACATCGCCGCCGGAACCACTGGCGGAGCCGGCGGTGTCACCACCGATGGAACCCTCGTCATGGGCGACGTCGCCGACGAGCCCGACACAGACCCCATCTTCGTCTGCGGCAGCTTCACCGACCAGGTAGGTGTCCCCGGCGGCACCGTCCAGCCGTCCTTCGGCCTCGGCTACCTGCCACGCCTTCCGGCCACACTGCTCGACGCCCTGACGATCGTCCCGAATCTCGCTTACGTCCAGGCGTACAACGACAACACCGGTGACGTGACCGTAGGCATCGACGGGGGTGCTCCCCATGCCTCAGACGGCGGCGGCAGCGTCGCCCCCTACTGGTACGACCCGAACGTCTCCAACGCTGGTGTTGTCCCCTGGTCGAGCACGTTCTCATCGTTCCTCGGGCAGCTCGCCGGCGGCAACCCCGGATTCGCCTACGACTACACGCTCCCCGGAGCACAACCGCCGCCAACGCCGGACGGGGAGGGAGCGGTCTCCGGGTATGCCGGCGGGGGCGGCTCCGGCTGGTCAGCCATCAACACGAACGGTGGCCCCTACTACTCCGGCGGCCAGGGTGGCCCCGGTGGACAGGCACAGCTTCTCATCATCTGGTACTAGGGAGGGATCATCCCCATGCGTTACCCGCTCGCCTCGATCACCGTCACCAGCCCGTTCGGTCCCCGCAAGCCACCGAACGCGAAGGCCATGAGCAACCACCTCGGCGTCGACCTGCGCGCCAGCATCGGCACCAACGTCTACGCGCCCGCCGCCGGAACCGTCACCTACGTCGGAACCCAGGCGGCCCGCGGCCTCTACGTCAAGATCGACCACGGCGCCGGCATCTCCACGATCGTCCAGCACCTCAGCTCGGCCGCCGTCAAGAAAGGCGACAAGGTGAGCGAGGGCCAAGTCATCGCCAAGACCGGAGCCTCCGGCAACGTCACCGGCCCGCACCTTCACTTCGAGGTGCAGATCAACGGCGTCCCCGTCGACCCGATGGTGTACGTGCCGCAGCACCCCGACACGCCCGCTCCGGCGCCGGCCGCTCCGACAGCCGAGCACGTCGAGTCCGTCAACGACGTCCACGTGCTCGGAAGCCGCACCCTCGTGTTCGGATCGAAGGGCACCGACGTCAAGGAGCTACAGCACATCCTCAACGCCTGGTACCCGCAGCTCCCGCGGCTCGTCGAAGACGGCGACTACGGTGCCCTCACCGAGAACCGAGTCAAGTTCCTACAGAACGCCGCCGGCATCACGGTCGACGGCAAGGCCGGATCGCAGACCTTCGGGGTGCTCCACGTGAAGACAAGCTAGACCCCGGACATGCTGCCGGGCGCCTCGTGGGTAGGGCACGAGGCGCCCGGTGCCGGCTCAGGAAGCCAGCACCAACGGTAGCAGACCACCCGGGCAGGCGCCTCGTTACCACAAGCCGCCCGGCGTGTCGAATCCCTAGGCCGACTGGCACTCGGCTCAACCGCCGTCAGAGGGCGTCGAGAGGCTTTGCCGGCCGGCCGCTACAGGCCACAGGCTCAGACGGGAGGTGTCGC